>NZ_JBEOPP010000008.1:0-146761 GCF_040310185.1 Shewanella sp. T24-MNA-CIBAN-0130
AATACCTAACAGATTGTTAAATTTGGCAATCATTCACACGCCAATACATTCTTACTGAGCCAACTGCATAGGCATGTTAGATAAAGACCTAGTCGATCAATTTATACGTTGTATGGGGGTTTACCCTGTCGGCTCAGTGGTTCAACTTGAGTCGAATAGACTTGCTATTGTTGAAAGTCATAATCCTAAAGACCCAATCCGCCCGCTTGTGAAACCGTTTTATCATTTAAAACCGGATCATTTCGAAGTCGGGCAAAAGATTGATTTGGCAACAGTGACTGACGACTTAATCGTAAAATGTGTTCGCGCCGATGATTTTAACCTAAACATGGAACAAATTATTCAATATTTAGCCCACGAAGGCTAGCCAGTAAACGTTGCAGGCTTTACCTGTCGCAGTTAATTGAACTATGGGGTTTAAACGCTCTCGTACTTCAAGCTCATCAATCACGAAGTGCGCTTTACCATCAGTGTGAAACTACCAATGCTCACGATGTACCTGGGCAAAATGTTTGGCAAGAAAATGGCTATTGGGTAAATTGTGCACCACAAACTGCGACTAAATTCAGTGTATACATTGCATCCTTACGCTGCAGCATTACCTTTACAAATCGCGGTATGCTCACAAGCCTCTGAAGATAAATCAACCCAAACCACCTATGTCACCGAACATCACTAAAGCTTTAGTCTATTTTGCCTAAAGAGGCATACTTACTCATTTTTAAGCTATAACGGGGGTTTCAAGACAGTTGTCGCCTAAAGGTTTAATAAGCCAATAACACAGCAATGCACAGACAATATATAAGGCTAAAGCTGATGCTAAATATAAAATGAATAGATCAATTCATTGGTTAGATGTAACCACGTCGGAGTGCGGATTATATGGGCATTGACGTAACCTGTCGGGGTTAATAATCCACTCCATGACACTAAAACACACACCAACCACCATAATTGCTAACGGGCAGTTAACGACAAATAAGGGCTTAAATCCGGTGAATAATAGTAAGCATAATTCAATAATGAGCTCACTAACAGGCAGCTTAAATATCGATGTAGATGGGTGGTTAATGCGCGCCAAATAACGTCACTTGTAACAAACTCATGCCTGCGAAAAATAAAACAAATAGAACACACTCAATGACAGGTTTTCGATATGGTGACTTTCCTATGGCGCCATATACTTTAAGGCGCAGCGTAATATCACTAATAGCACGACCAAAGATAATAAATTGTACCAATGGCAGCTTATTCGCTCAAGCCACTGTTGCCACTACCCCCCTTGGTTTACTAATTAAAAAGTGTTTGAATGGCACTGCCAATAACAAAAAAGATGAAACACCAGCGCCATAAAGTTAACGAATCAACGTCTGTTCAGCTTTCATCTCTTCTCTAGTTCTTAAAAACGGTATGAGTATTAAAGGTAATATAACAATTACTGATTCTATAAAGAACATATTAGCATAGCCCATATGTTCTGAGACAATCCCCTGCCAATAGTTAGATACCATAATGGCTAGGTTTCCAAAGGCCATATAAACTGTAAATTGGGTTGCCGCTACCATAGGATTGGTTGCACCCATAAAATAAGCTATCGATACGGCAAAGCCCATACCAAAGATAAATCCATGCGCTGTAGCAATGGTGTAAAACTCATAAGTATGAATATCTTCTAAGCCAGCCATATATATTCTTGTACCTAAATATAGTCCGGGAAATATCAGTAGGAAATAGAAAGTAAACAACATCTTTCGCAAGCCAAAGATATCAGCCAAATATCCGCCGATGACACACCCAATGCCCGCAAAAATGGTATTGAGTAATGTTACCTGAGAAATTTCATTATTGCTAAGGCCTAGATCGACTTGAATAGTCTGCAAGGAAGCATAAGCCAAAGCCATGGTGCCAGTAGGAAGAAAAGCAAACAATAAGGCTAGGATCGGTATTCTACCCGAAAGCCAAAAACTATCGAAGACGGCTTTAATGAAGTAGATAAAACTAACGTATAATTCATGAAGAACTGATTTTTCTGTGACTATTTTTGCTTTTTGTATATGTAGATCTTTTACAAAAAACAAAATAAACAATAAATTCAGAAATAATAGTACGCTAATGACCATAAGAGCAACATCAAAACCCCAATAGCCATAGATGAAAATCGCACCACTACCACCAATCGCAATACCTAAATACTGGCCACTGAACATAATACCACTGGCTCGGCCCCGCTCATCAGGTTTCAAATTACTTATTGCTAATGCATCAATAGCCACATCCTGTGTGGCGGCAAAGATGTTGTGTAGAATAAATAGACTCACTAGTGCATCGAAATTTTCAACAACATCCAGTAACCCTGAGATCAATAACGTGATCAACATCATTATGGTACAGGCAACAATCCATGCTTTTCTACCGCCATAATGGGTGAACTTGATAATATCGACAAATGGGGCAACCGCCCATTTAAAGGTCCAAGGAAGAAAGAGTGCAGCGGTGAAAATCCCAATTACGTCTAGACCTAAACCAGACTGACGCATAATAGAGACGAGTGCAATACTGGTAAATCCAAATGGGATACCCTCAGAAATATACATCATACCAAAGGAAAACAATCGGCCTTTGGTCGTATTAAATAGATTACCTTGCATAAACATCCTAATTATTTTAATTAAATATATGATGCTGGTGCGGACGTAACACAAACGTCGGTGATATTTAGGTGTGTATATCAATCAATGACTTGTGATGTTTTAATGATTGAAAAATTACTAATAAACAATGTTATGAATACATATTGTAGTCTATTAAATGGCTAATTTTTCTAAAACACAGTGCTTCATTAATGGGTTAAGCCAAAACCGGTGCAGTAACACTTATTAAACGTGTTGGCAGTACGCTAGATTTGAACATTCAGTTTCACATGCTGTTTTAGAAGGTGCGCGGAGCGGAGATAAGCTAGGTAACACCCAAATTACGCACATTAAAGCGCCTACCCATAATGATATAGTCAATCAAATGCACACCATCAGTTGTCGCGTGAGCGGTATTTGTAAAAAGTAGGGTTATTAACCCAAAAGATGGAGAACACTTACCTAAACTTTGCAGAAGATGATGACGACGGCCTGTTAGCGTTTACAGGGGAAAACAGCCCAACTTACTATCTCAATAAAATATTGATTCCGACAATCAGACAAACCCTAGCTAACAGCAATCAATAAACGTGGTTAGCCTAACCATTGCTTAAACTGGTCCCAAATACCTAATGACGTGTCAGAAAATAAATCGATACCTAATGCTGACTTGATAATATAAAGCACCAGTAAACCAAGTAGCATCGAGGCAAATATAACTGTAAAAACTAACATTACCATGATCGCTAACGAGGCATTTTTTTCACGACGTGTGTAAGCACGTTTATTTCGTCCCAGTAGAAATACATAATAAAAACGCCACTTTATAAACGGAAATTTAAATGTTCCCCGATTATCAATAAAGTGGCTGCCCCATGTATTTGGACCTAACGCGCCTTTAATACCCTCGAGTTGTTCATCAGTATAAGATTGAACCAGTTGTGCTGGTAACCTCCCGAGTAACTTAGCGATTAAAGGATCTTGTCTAATATCCTTTTTATTGGGAGCCAGAGGGTCATCTTGCTCACTCGCTTGCCGCTGTGTCATACATGAGTCTCATATTGTTGCGATAGACTTAATCATAATCCCGTTAACGGTAAATGATGCGTTATTATCATTAGTTTAGTTATCAATGCCATTGATCTACGGCAGACCGCTAAGTCGAGAAAGCGTTGGTCATCACCAGTAAAATACATAAAGATGATCCCTGTGCCCTATCAACTCTCGTCATTCATTTCCCTTAACATTATGCCTAAACCCATGCGGTATAATCGATACAATATTGCCCACGGTACATTCAAGCTTAACGGGTTAATCACAGAGTAAAAAATATCATAATATTTCTGCATTAGGTGCCATTAAGCATTTTCTGTTTGTGCTACTTTATTGTATGAATATTTAATATTAAACAGCGAAGACCAATGAATACACTAACGCTCGAATATATCAATAGTATATTGCCGCCAAGGCCAGATGACAGTCATAAGATGACCTTTGGCCAGGTGCTGAATATTGCCGGTTCGATACATTATCGAGGGGCGGCATATCTTTCTAGTTTATCAGCGCTGCGGGTTGGTGCAGGTTACGTCACATTAGCCAGTAGCCCATCGGTCTGTGACAGTGTGAGCGCGCAAACCCCAAATGTAGTTACCTTGCCGCTACCACCTCGTCAAGCACAGCAAGCTATTGACATAAAACATATAAATACACAATCCATAGCCCCCCAAGCTGTTTTACAACTTCGGGATAAACTCGCACAAGCCAGTGTAATTTCAATAGGCAGTGGATTGAGCATTAGCCAAAGTACAGATCAATTGAACCGTTACCCTAACCCTATAAATGGCTTAATAGTCCCTGATGGTAATAGTGAATTTTTTTATGCCCTGCTAACAGAAATCCAAGCGAATACTCATCCGGTGATATTCGATGCGGATGCACTGAACTTTATGAGTCATTTACTTCACCATCCTACAAGCACCGCGCAAAAACCGATTAGTTTCACCAAAAATAGCATTATTACCCCACATCCAAAAGAGCTCTCACGGTTATTAAATGTAGATGTCAACATGATTCAAGCGCAACGGGTTCATTTTGCTAGCTTAGCGGCTAAACAATTAAATACGATCGTGGTGCTTAAAGGTAAGCACACCGTCATAAGCGATGGGGAGCACATTTTCATTAATCCTACTGGCAACAGCGCGCTAGCCAAAGCCGGTACTGGAGATGTCTTGACCGGTATGATTGCAGGATTTTGCGCCCAAGGCGTCAGCCCACTTAACGCTGCGTGCCTAGGGGTATATTTGCATGGTTTAGCAGGAGAGTTAGCCGCAAATGAATTAAGCCAATATGGGGTGCTTGCCAGTGATCTACTCGAGTACATACCTAAAGCCATCTTGCGAGTATTAAATGCCGGTCATTAAGGTTAATACGCCAATAACACACAATGGTTGTGTGTCTTAACAATAGCGAGCTTATGTGGGATGGGGAGTAAGCCGCAATTTACCCTGTTAACGTGACTCTGGGGTTGAATATAAAACGCTGATGCTAATCAACGTAATCGCAGTCAAATTAGGTTATTGATTGGCGGAAGGTTTATACGTATTAACCCGTTTTAATTAATTACTAACCTAGATATGTACTTGTTACCTTGCTGCAACCTCCGGATTAAGAGTCGCTTTATCTAAAATATTAGGATGATGAGCGAAAGACAGCAACCATAGTCAGCAACACTAGCCAGCAACCATGCCATCCATTTTTTAATCAATATCATAGCCTCTTTCAGCATTTATTGCGTGACTCAATCCTTACAGAAAGATCCGAAAATACGAATAGCACTGAGGATCGACTTGTGTTTTTTGTTAACACACCGACAGATAATCGACTTGTACCTATGATTTAAATCGACTAAGTTGCTGTTTGAGCCTATAGACTTCATGCTCCAATTGTTCTCTTTCATCGAGTAATTGCAAAATTAAGCCAATGCCCCCCCAATCCAGTGCAAGATCACGTTGAATTCGAGTGGCTTTTTTAACTTGATGTAAATTTTCCACGCTAAATTGCCATTGTTCTATCACCTCGCCTTGCAGTGGAATGGCTATACTATGCTCTACGAGCTCAAGTAATAATGTCGAGCTAATATCGCTGCATTCACACAGTTCATCGCTACTCAACCAACAATCTTGTTCGTTTATATTAATCTGCAGCATGGTTATTTACTCCAACTGGCACGAGGGTCGAATGTATTTTTTTCGGCTAGCTCAGTCCACAATGGCTTGCTTGTCTCATCTGGTGATGTCGGAACCACAATTTTAAGCACCGCAAATAAATCGCCCTGCACTTTTTTACTGAGTAAACCTTTGCCTTTTATGCGTAATCGCTGTCCTGACTGACTATTGGCGGGGATACTGAGTTGAATATTACCCGTTAACGTGGGCAATTTAAGCTTGGTACCCAACACGGCTTCCCAAGGTGCAATAGGCACAACAATACTCAAGTTTCGACCATCAACATCAAATAAAGGATGCGGCGCAAAACGAATTTGTAAATACAAATCGCCATTATCGGCTTTGGTCGGTCCCGGTCCACCTTGCCCTTTAAGGCGAATACGTTCGCCATTAATAACCCCGGCAGGAATTTTAACTTTTAGAGATTTGGGCTGATCAACAACATGACCTTGGGGATCACGTTGCTGTAAGGTAAACGCTACAGGCTTAAGAGTGTCGACCAAGGTTTCTTCAAGGAACATCGGGAACTCAATTTCGATATCTTGGCCTTTTGGCTGCTGAGCTTGGTGACTTCTTTGTTGCCCGCTATGCTCAAAGCCTGAATGCCTTCCACCAAACATTGAATTAAAAAAGTCCGCAAATTCTTGATCAGTTTGTGGATCACTTTGCTGTTGGCCCCAATCTTGACCTGCACCATTTGCACCACCTTGATTAGCATAGCGATGTTGGGTTCTATTTAGGTGATGATGGCGCAACTCGTCATATTCGGCACGCTTTTTAGTATTGTGTAATACCTCATAGGCTTCACTAATTTCTTTGAATTTTGCTTCTGCTTCAGGATGTTTGCTCACATCAGGATGGTACTGCACCGCGAGTTTTTTATACGTTTTTTTTATTACTTTATCATCCGCATCAGGTTCTACCCCTAATACAGTGTAATAGTCTTTAAAATTCATTTTATCCCCTAACAAAAAACAAGTTTGCAACGGATCATCAGACGGCTTGGAACTAATCAACATTAATAAGTTTAGGCCCAGAGAGAAAGAACACGCTTGATCTTGATCAACTCTATTACAATATCTCTAGTTTAGCTAATAAGCATCAAGTGATGACAAAAATAACTGTTAACTGAAAAGATATTGCATATTAAAGATCATATACAACTAATTATATTAATAATAAATTACCGCCGCCCTTGGCATTAATAGTCTAGGCGCTCACCTTCAATATCAAGCTTATTCAGTAAAGAAAACGGCAAACAATGCAGTTACAGCAATTAATGCCACCCTTTTTGTCATCACGGTTAAAGATATCAAGCGAGTAAGTAAAGATAAGCTTAAGGAACTGAGATCTGTCAGTCTAGTCGGATCAGGTAAAGGGTTCAGGTTATCTTCGCTACTAAATATTATAAGGTAAAAACAGATATGGAAAAATCACCTGTCTTGTTAATCAACTAAACAAGGCGAGTTAACACTAGCTTGGTTTTTAGTCTAAGCCCGATAATAGAACGCCCTATATTGTCGATTTTTTACATTGCTTTTATTTTTCAAATTCCTCGCAAGAAACGAATAATACAATAACATCTGCTTAAACAATCCTGACACAAGGGGCTTGCACAACCCACTATGCCGACGTTGCTGATTAATTGGTATTAAGAGGCTGGAATGATAACAATAGCATTCTAACGCATTGCAATGAATTACAAGGTGTTAAACAGTCACCAAGCCTCATCATTATTGTACCCTTCCAGCGCTAGGCGTATCGGCTTAGGAGCAGTGATACCAATGCGCATATCTATTTGAGCAATCTAGAGGGTTAACATAAACGATAACGTCCTTGTTTTCATTCGTAATAGCCAGCTATTAGTTAATAAAATACCAAGCTGTCACTTATTATTTTGTGCAACTTTAGGCCATTTATTGATGCGAATTGGTATTAAATGCCTCCTTAACTGCCGGTGTAAATACAACATAAAAATTTATCAAAAATAAAGATTTTTGATAAAAAATATCTGCAAATAAAAAAACATAACCTAAACTTGAATTGTTTTATTTTGAAAACACATGGTTAATCAACATTATTAACTAACATTGGAAGTTTAAAACCGAATAAATAACAATCGGTTGGAGGTTGGGATGATCCATTCACGCAACAACAAAATTAAAAGGTTGGGTCTAATCCTCGCCGCTTCGTTGGGGTGCGCTGCAGTAAACTTGAGCGCAGCCGAAAAACCTAATATTTTAGTTATTTGGGGGGATGATATTGGCCAATCTAATATCAGTGCCTATACCTTTGGGTTAATGGGATACAAAACCCCGAATATCGACAGCATCGCCAAAGAAGGCATGATGTTTACCGATTATTATGCTGAACAATCATGCACCGCCGGACGTTCAACATTTATTACCGGGCAAAGTGTACTGCGTACTGGGTTAAGTAAAGTAGGATTACCCGGAGCCGATCTTGGATTACAAGCTGAAGATGCCACTATTGCTGAGATCCTCAAACCTATGGGTTATGCAACGGGTCAGTTTGGTAAAAATCATTTGGGTGATAAAGATGAATTTTTACCCACCGCACATGGTTTTGATGAATTTTTAGGTAACTTATACCATTTAAATGCCGAAGAAGAGCCTGAAAATATTGATTACCCTAAAGATCCGGCATTCCGTAAAAAATTTGGCCCTCGTGGTGTCATTAAATCCTTTGCTGATGGAAAAATCGAAGATACCGGCCCGCTAACGAAAAAAAGGATGGAAACCATAGATGATGAAACCGTGGCCGCGGCGATGGACTTTATGGAACGTACTGTAAAAACCGAAAAACCATTCTTTGTCTGGTGGAATGGTACCCGTATGCATTTTCGAACTCATATTAAACCTGAATTACAAGGTAGCTCGAATGTAAGTAATTATGCCGACGGAATGATTGAACATGATAAACACGTCGGCCAGCTATTGAAAAAAGTCGATGACCTGGGTATCAAAGATAACACCATTGTTTTTTACTCTACCGATAATGGCCCGCACATGAATACCTGGCCGGATGCCGGTTTAACACCTTTTAGAAGTGAGAAAAACACCAACTGGGAAGGCGCCTACCGTGTTCCAGCCATGGTGAGATGGCCTGGTAAGATCGAAGCAAGTTCAGTTTCGAACCAGATTATGCACCACATGGATTGGTTGCCGACCTTCGCAGCGATTGCTGGCGAAGACAAGGTGAAAGAAAAATTACTCAAAGGCTATAAAGCTAACGGTAAAACATTCAAAAATCATCTTGATGGTTATAACTTCTTGCCTTACCTGCTGGGTGAAGAAGACAAAGGCCGCCGTAAAGAGATCTTCTATTTCACCGATGATGGTGCTTTAGCCGCGCTGCGTTACAACAATTGGAAAGCCGTATTTTTGGAGCAAAGAGCTACCGGGACACTGCAGATTTGGGCAGAACCTTTTGTTGAATTGCGTGTGCCAAAATTATTCAATTTACGTATGGATCCCTATGAAACTGCAGATCTGACTTCTAATACCTACTATGACTGGGTGTTAGATCATGTTTATATGTTTGTCCCTGCACAGGCTTATGTCGGTGAATATCTTGCCACTTTTAAAGATTTTCCGCCTCGTCAAAAAGCCGCGAGTTTCAGCTTAGATCAGGTAATGGAAAAACTTCAACAGGGAGCCGGGAGTAGTCAGTAAATCCTCATCGAGGGTGCCTCAGCACCCTCTTTTTCACCCACGCCTAAGCTAATATCTGACTCACTACATTACCGGATCCAGACCCTAATACGATGAAATTTATACTATTTTCGGCACAAAGTCGATTTACTTCACGATTGATTAAACAAATTGCCGCTTTTTTTATTTATGATCATACAGTTACTGCTAATATTATTGAAAGTATTATGCTAATAATATTAAAATGAGGCAAAAATGGTTTTAAGAATAACACTCCTTGGACTGCTTTTTCTGTTTACACCCCAGCTCGTTGCCGCAGAGCAATATATCGGCAATAAAAGTTGTATCGATTGCCATCAAACTGAAGTGTCCAACTGGCAACAATCCCACCATGCAAAGGCAATGTTAGCCGCAACGGATGAAACGGTATTAGGTAACTTTAATAATGTAAAGTTTGAATCAGAAAATGCTTGGACTGTTTTTAACCGAGATGAGCAAGGATTTTATATACAAACAGGTAATAAAGGTGAAGACGGTAAACGTTATGCCGTGCCTTATGTATTTGGTTTTTATCCACTGCAACAGATATTAGTCGACATAGGCTCAGGTAAACTTCAGGCTTATACCGTCACTTGGGATTCGCGTTCATTGGCAGACGGCGGGCAGCGCTGGTATAACCTTTACAGTGACACACATATTCCGGATACGCCATTTGATTGGCAAGGCCAGTTTAATAATTGGAATACGCGCTGCGCCGAGTGTCATTCCACGGACTTAACACGGGGCTATGACGTTAACACCGACAGTTACAATACGACTTGGAGCGAAATCAATGTCAGCTGTGAAGCTTGTCATGGCCCAGCTTCACAACATCTTGCGTTAAAAAAATCTAAAAAAAATGCCGTCAATTCGGGGTTTGAAAAGCCACTGCAGAAACACAATGACTGGGTCTTTGCCGACGGTAAAACCACAGCGGTACGCTTGCAAAAAACCGACATTTCCTTAGACCACGGTCAAATGGATCAATGTGCGGCCTGTCACAGTCGGCGGGTAGCATTAACCGATGGTGCAGGGGTCGGGAATTTCAGCCAACACTATATTCCGCGCCTTGCCGTAACCGATCTTTATCATGTCGATGGGCAAATTCTCGATGAGGTCTATGTCTATGGTTCATTTAGTCAAAGTAAAATGGCCAGTGCCGGTGTTGTCTGCAGTAATTGTCATGAAGCCCATAGCGGAAAAATATTAAGCCAAGATAACACGCTCTGTTTACAGTGCCATTTACCCGCCGCTTTTGCGACACCCGAGCATACGTTACATGCTCAGGATTCCAAGGGCTCGCTCTGCATAGACTGCCATATGCCTACCAAACGATATATGGGCGTAGATGACAGACGTGACCACGCCTATCGCGTACCAAATCCTTGGGTGAACGAAATATTAGGCACCCCGGATGTTTGCCTAGGTTGTCATCAGGATAAGGATCCGCACTGGTCTCAAGCACAGCTACAGGATAAAAAAGGTCAGATTTTTGCAGATTTTTCAGATATCGGCCCCGCAATTTTGCTTAATCAGCAGGATCCGCACAAAGGACAAGCATTAATCGCTAAGCTGGTGGCAGATGAAAATCAGCCAGCCATGCGCCGTGCTGTCCTGTTAGGTTATCTGGATCTGCAGCAAACCGCTAACCTAGAGGTATTGAATAATGCGGCAAACGACCGGCAGAGTCTGGTTAAACTCGGCGTGATCCGTGCACTTGAATCTGCTCCCTACCCGATGCAGCTGCAGATCGGTTTTGGTCTGTTATATGATGAACACAAAAATGTCCGTTTACAGGCGATTAGATTATTAGCCCCGGCTTTGAGACAGAGTGTACCGGAAAAGGCGCAAAAACAGCTGCAAGAGGCCCTGATGGAAGCGGTAGTCACTTACCAGCAGCAGCCGGATCTGTTATCTGCACAACTAGCCCTAGCAGATCTAGCTTACAAAATTGGCGAGCTGCAGCAAGCACAAATCCAGTACCTTAATGCGCTTACATTACAACCGAGTTTTCTGCCCGCCAAATTGAATCTGGCCAGTATCTACCGTGAGACAAACCAGCTTGAAAAAGCCAAAGCCTTGTTACAGCAAATTTTAGCGTTTGAAGAAAACCATGCCATGGCATTACATAATTTAGGGCTAATCTTTGTTATCGAAAAACAATGGCCGCAGGCGCTGGATGCGTTGCAACGAGCAACACAAATCGAACCTGCCAACCTGAGATTTGCCTTTGTGTATATTTTGGGATTAGAAGCAAGCGGGAAAGTCGATGAAGCACTTAGCGAAGTGAATAAACTGCAGATAAAAACGCCCAACGATCCCGCATTGCAAGCGCTGAGCAAAAGGCTCAAGGAATATTAA
This sequence comes from Shewanella sp. T24-MNA-CIBAN-0130, assembly GCF_040310185.1. Taxonomy (NCBI): domain Bacteria; kingdom Pseudomonadati; phylum Pseudomonadota; class Gammaproteobacteria; order Alteromonadales; family Shewanellaceae; genus Shewanella; species Shewanella sp. T24-MNA-CIBAN-0130. The sequence goes on from NZ_JBEOPP010000008.1 coordinate 11,929, forward strand.
GCCGTTAGCCATGTTCAGGCGTTAATTACCGACAAACGGCAGTCATACCTTTGGCTGTTCACCTTGTATGGCTGAGTGAATTTGGCGTTGAATTGGGTGTGATGTGTTTTGTGCTGCAGTCGGCGTCATCTTTGGTTACTTCCCTGCCCGTAAGGCCGCGCAACTAGACTCGATAGAAACCTTGCGTCATGAATAGACTGGTTGATGATCGCTGCTTTTTTCAACGAAATGAACAGAGGCTTTATGTTGTTTTTGTGGACTTATTTAGTAGATGTACTCCATGCTTGAAGCGTCCATTTTAGGTATCATGCATTGCTTATGTGCATCTTTTTTATGTCTACTATAGCAACTGGTATGGATACCCCCATCTAATAACAAATAATTCTCCTTTCGGGAAATATGAGACCCAGGCTTTAGCTGCAACTAAAGCTTTTTTTGTCGTCGTTCGATTCAGTGCAGGCAACTCTACAAACAAACCGATACCAACAACAAACGCGACAAAGGACTGTAAGCATTACCCTCGAATAGTCTACTGGGTCTTGTTAAATTTTGTTGCCTCCACTGTATATGGATTAATAAAATATGCTTAGGCCGCATTATGACGTTAAATGTGGAAGAATAGTGGGCAGATGACCTCGAATCGTGGCAATGTCCTGCTTAACTATGTCTTTGTCTATTTCTAGGGTAATAAGCTTAGCGACGTTGTCGCTCATTACCTTGCGTAAGTTACCAAGGAACTGAGGTTCAGCAACCACGATCAATTGGCTAAATTTTTGCGCATTATATTCAGCCTCAAGGTATCTACATATATCTCTAGCAAATTCTACCGCCTCATACTCTTTGGGCTCTGTTTTACCTCCCACAGCATGGTGACTAAACGTTGCACCACCAGCCTGACGTCCTGGTAGATCAGAGGTTAGCTTCTGTTCATGTTGTCTTGATTCGGGGTGGATCATGCTCTTAATCTCATTTAATGCAGATTTTGCTGTTTCGGCGTTAAATAGACGTGCATGAGCGCTATCTGCGACTAAAATCCAACTGCTCATGATTTATCTCCCATTAAGTTCATCATTAAGTTCATCATTAATAGATTGTCTTATTAAAAATAAGACAATCGAGTCACTTAATTATAGACAATATTCTTGTTAATTCTTTGGAATCGATTGCTATTATCTTGTATCTTTGAATTAACGTCTTTCTCAGCAGTAAAGTTTGCTGGTGCATATTTTGCCTATCTTTCAAAGACCACTACGGTGCACAAAATCCGTTGCAGCACTTGTTCGCTATCCTTTTTACGGTAGAACTCCATCTTAAAACCCTGCTGTTCAGTTTCTGATACCGTACAAATACACTGATATTGTTTGTCTCAATTAACGTGTAGATTAACGTGTAGGTAAATTTTTGTGAACAATCGTGTTTACGGTTCTCCAATACCTCCGCATTATCGGGTTATCATCACAGTAGGTTAGTTTACATAAATGGGAGATCTATCAAGATTATCATGTCATATATGAACAATTTACTTATCACCGCATAAACATAGCGTTCATTCACCAAGATGGTTGCCAGTAAAAAATTTATCCATTTTTGGCGATGTTCATAGTTAATATATAGGTGTAATTCTCCTGTCATATTATCAGCCCCCCAGAAATGCTTAAGTACAATACGCCAACACAGTGATAGTATGGTGTGTCATTTAAACTGACGATTGTTTATCTTGGTCTAACGATTATTTGTTACTGACAAGCAAATCAAGGTAACTAAAGACGAGACCAACAGTTAAATATTCAGCAAAAATTATGGCTGCTCATATTTTAGCTTTACTCGTATAATATCTAAATCGATATAAACAAAAGCTCCAGTCATCACCAACTAGCAGGCCTATTAATGTCAGCCGAACTACACGAAATTAAAAGCTTTATCGCTCAGTACGCCCCTTTTGATCAGCTTCCAGAACAAGTCATAATCGACATTGCGCAAAGTGTTGAGATTTCTTATTACCGTACCGATAGCATGATTATTAACTTTAATGACAAAATCAGTGAACTGTATATGATCCGCAGCGGGGTAGTAGAGTTATATCGCCGTAAAGGTGAACTGTACAATCGTCTAGATCAGGGACAGTTATTTGGCCAAATGGGCTTACTCACCAATAATAAAGTGCGTTTCCCAGCCAAAGCGGTAAAAGATACCTTGGTATACTGTATTCCAGAATCGGTATTCACTAACTTATGCGAGCTTTATGACGATTTTGCTGATTTTGTTGAAGTGGAAGATACTACCCGTTTAAAACAGGCGGTAAAAGGTAAAAGCGATGATGCTAATGCGCTGACCACTTCCAAAGTGAAAACATTATTGACGAGAGAAGCAGTCGTTATTTCCTGTAATAGCACTATTCAAGCGGCAGCTAAGATAATGGCCGAAGAAAATGTTTCTGCTGCATTAATAAATGATCCTGATATAGAAGACCCGCAGGATAGCAGTTTCGTTGGTATTATTACTGAACATGATCTCTGCGCTAACGTCATTGCAGCTGGGGTAAATGTTGATAATCCTATTTCACAAGTCATGTCGACCAATTTGATTTCACTGGATCATAACGCTTATATTTTTGAAGCAATGCTACTCATGCTGCGTTATAACATTCATCATCTACCTATTCTAAAAAATAAAAAGCCCATTGGTCTGATTGAAGTTGCAGATATTATCCGTTACGAATCGCAAAATAGTTTGTTATTTGTAAGCAGTATTTTTCAGCAGAAAAGTAGTGAGGATTTAGTGCTGCTTTCTGCACAGTTAAAAAACTGTTTTGTGCGCATGGTTAACGAAGATGCCAATTCACATATGGTCGGGCGGGCAATGTCTGAAATCGGTCGCAACTTTAAACAGCGTTTATTAGAACTTGCCGAAGAGATGTTCGGCCCCCCGCCGGTTCCCTACTGCTTTTTAGCATTGGGCTCTATGGCTCGTGATGAGCAACTGATGGTAACCGATCAAGATAATGCCATAATCCTTGATAATAGCTATCAAGTCGCGTTGCATGGTGCCTATTTTGAAAAGCTAGCCAATTTTGTTTGTGATGGTTTGGCTGCCTGCGGTTACAGTTACTGCACTGGTGATATTATGGCAAGCAACCCTGAGTTTCGCAAAACACGATCTCAGTGGGAAGATTGTTTCGGTGATTGGATAGATAATCCAAACCCTCAAGCTTTATTAAACTGCTCTATTTTCTTTGATCTTACGGGTGTCTATGGCCGAGTAAAATGGGCTGAGCAATTAAATGCATTTATCCTTCGCAAGACCAAGAAAAACAACCGATTTTTAGCCTGTTTGGCGCACAATGCCCTTAATCGTAAACCCCCTCTGGGATTTTTTAAAGATTTTGTGATGGAAAAAGATGGCCGCCATAATAACGCTATTAATTTAAAACGTCGTGGTACTGCACCATTGGCGGATCTGATCCGAGTGCATGCCTTGGCGATCGGCTCACAATCGCAAAACTCATTTCAACGCTTAGATGATATTATCGAAGCAGGTATTTTGCCTAAATCAAAGGGCGAAGATTTACAACATGCAATGGAGCTTATCTCTTTGGTACGATTGCGTCATCAGTCATCCGATATAGAGTCTGGGATTGAGCCTGATAATAATATTGAACCGGAAAGTATGTCTGATTTTGAAAGACGCAATCTTAAAGATGCTTTTTTAGTATTAAGCAATGCACAAAACTTTTTAAAATATCGCTATACTTCAAACAAACTTTAAAGGTTAACTCATGAACAATTTCAGTAACCAGGAGATTTTAAACTGGGCAGCCTTGCTAAAATTAAAAGCTAAAAACAGTAAAGATCCACGCTTGGTTGATTTTTATAATACCGGTACCTATAGCAATGAAACGCCGTTAAATGATATTGATTTTGTCGCGCTTGATTTTGAAACGACAGGCTTAGATTCACAGCAAAACGGCATCATTAGCATTGGTTTGGTACCCTTTAATTTACAGCGTATTTTTTGCCGCAAAGCAAAAGAATGGTATCTCAATCCACAGGATAAATTACAAGAAAACTCAATTATTATTCATGGTATCACCCACTCGGATTTACAAGATGCACCTGATCTGTTGCGTATTTTAGAGCAGCTTTTAGCTGAACTGGCAGGAAAAGTGGTGGTGGTACATTACCGGCATATTGAGCGTGATTTTCTTGATCACACTTTACGCTTGTTGATTAATGAAGGTATTATCTTTCCGGTTATAGATACCATGCAGATTGAGGCTAATTTGCAACGGGTTAATACGTCGGGCTTGCTTAATTTCTTTAAAAGAAAACGCCCAGAGTCCATTCGTCTTGCTAATAGTCGTGATCGCTACAACTTACCCGCTTACGCGCCTCACGATGCTTTAACCGATGCAATTGCCACCGCAGAATTACTGCAGGCTCAAATTAAATATCATTTTAGTCCCGACACTGCGATTAAAAAATTGTGGTTATAACGTCTCTGTGATGAGAGCACAATAAATACTAGACAAAAAAAAGCCGATGATTCAATCATCGGCTTTTTTGTAGCAAGTAGAAACTAGCTTTTATTATGCTTTTCGGTACGCATACCCATCAACAAACTGACACACATTACCAATAAAATAATGGTAAAGGGTAGCGCCGTCGAAATGGCACCTGCTTGGAGTGCCTCAATCGCCTCAGTACCACCAACCCACAGTAGCACAGCGGCAATAGCGCCCTCGATTGATGCCCAAAAAATACGTTGCGGAACCGGCGCATCAATTTTACCACCGGCAGTAATACTGTCTATGACCAACGACCCTGAATCGGAAGAGGTAATAAAGAAAACCAGTACCAGTAGTACAGCTATCATTGATAAAATATTACCTAATGGCAGCGCATCAAACATCTGGAACATCGCAAGCGGAACGTCCGTTAACCCTTCACTACCTAATATGCCGACTTCATTGACAACTTGGTCAATAGCGACACCACCAAAGACAGACATCCATAAGATAGTCACTGATGTTGGTATAATCAATACTGCGGTAAGAAATTCACGTACCGTACGGCCGCGCGAAATACGAGCAATAAACATACCCACAAATGGAGACCATGAAATCCACCATGCCCAATAGAAGACGGTCCAGCCGTGCATCCAAGCTTCATCTTCACGGCCAATTGGATTACTCAAGGGGATAATATTCTTAACATAACCCATTATGGTGGTGGGAATAGTACCCATAGAAACAGCAGCGGTCACAAGTGCAACAAAAATAACTAAAACAGCAGCAAGTAACATATTGATATTACTAATTACTTTAACACCACCTTCAAGGCCGCGTACCACAGAGACAATCGCCAGCATAGTCACTACCACAATAATAATGATTTGCAAGGAGAGGTCTCCTTCAATGCCAAACACGTGCTGGAAACCACCCGCAGCTTGTTGGGCACCTAAACCTAAGGATGTTGCCAGACCAAATAATGTGGCTATCACAGCTACAATATCAATGATATGTCCCGGCCAACCCCAAGTGCGGTCGCCTAATATCGGATAAAAAGCAGACCGTATGGAAAGTGGTAAGCCTTTGTTGTAAGCAAAGAAAGATAACGATAAGGCAACTACGCCATAAACCGCCCAAGGGTGTAATCCCCAATGGAACATAGTTGCACCCAGTGCAAGTTCTGCTGCTGCCGGGGTATTGGCGACGACATTGAGTGGCGTTTCATACCAGCCAGTGTAATACGCTACGGGCTCAGCTACGCCCCAAAACATCAAACCAATGCCCATACCTGCAGCAAAAAGCATCGCTATCCAGGAAAGTCTTGAATGGTCGGCTTTTGCGCCGTCACCACCTAGGCGAATTTTACCAAAAGGTGAGACAATTAATGCCAGACAGAAGATCACAAAAATATTCATAGACCACATAAAGAGGCCGTCAAATGCACCTATAATCTGCCATTTTATACCATCTAAAAATTCTTTTGATGTTGCCGGGTCGATAATTAAAATAGCAATTAAAAAAGCCGCGATTAAGCCTGCACTCGTTCCAAATACAGGGTTATGTATATCAAAACCCCATTTTTGAATGTTATCTTGCCCGACAGTATAATCGGTATTATCTATACTGTATTTGTCCTTATTTATCTTCATAAATCCTCGATTAGAGCGGCCTTGCCCTGTTAATTTAACAGTCGATTTAACAGTCGATTGAATATTGTGGAAGGATGTTAACAAAATCAGGCGCTAATTTCAGGCTTATTTCAAAATAAAAAATAAACAGGCATCTATATTTCTTATCATTATAAGTGAAGAAAGGGAGCCAAATAAAATTAACCAATCGCTCATATTCACCCATTGCGTCGACAGCAAACAACGCCAGCCAGAGTTTTAACCCTGAATGTCTGGCTAATAAAAATATCCTTCAAAGCATTAAAGGCATTGGTAATATCACCGCGGTATCCATTATGAGTAACTTGTCAGCATTAGGTTAAATCAACAATAATGAAGCCAGCGCACCAAACCTATGTAAGTATAGCTATACCCACTTAAAGTCATCATTTAAAATTTTAAATTCAATAAAGTGTATGAGTCTTTCATTTCAGCATAACGCCTTTGCTTTGGCCCACGCTGACATTCTGAAACGGATTTTATTCGCCGTCGTTAATTAACTGACACCTCTTAACAAACAGAAACACGGCTTGCTAAATACTCTTGGTCACTTTTACAGCGTCTGCACTTTTTCGATGCCACGGTTTCAATAAAGTGACGTGTTCGCTGTGCAAATTGTTAGCTATAGCGGCATGCCCAACGTCATTGGCTATTTATATTATCGACTCATGCTGCGCTGCAGATCGACCATCGACTGCTGCCCTACTGTTATTAACCCGCTTTGAGGGCGATTAAGATCCACAACGAGCGCCACAAGCACTGCAAAAGCCAGTACCAAAGGGATCATTGCCACCAATCTTCGCTTGCCAGTAAGCCCAACCTCAGCACCCATAGCTATCATTGCGAGTGCGATGATGCCTATGAGCGCCATCCAGACACTGCTGGGGATTCGATTGCGCAGCCCAGCGGTCACTCGTTTTTGGTGCATATCGATTATGTCATTGATGGATTGGATCATTAGTGAGGTGTTTGTATTGGGCGATCTTTCGCTGCTGCAGACACCAGTGCCCACAGGTGGTCATGGATCTCAACGGATCCTGCCATGGCCGTGTCTAGTGTGCTGCCACTTGCGGCCTTTAGGCGAATGTCGACATATTCTCGCAACAGGTGTTTCACTTTTATTGCGTATTGCTTATCAAGCAAGTCAGCTCGCAGGTATGCCGTGCCAATTGAATTCGCTTCTTCGAGAACGCTCTGTTTTCTGAGATCGTGCTGATGAGAAGCGATAGAAAATGTGAAGGCGAGGACAAAAGCGAGCATGGCTAACAACCCCCCACCATTGAGCCTAACGAGCTCGGAGCCTCCTTGTCTTGACTCGTTCGCGCATGTGCCCCGAACTGATAGCCCACTTCGTTGAAAACCAACATGAGTATCGAGACACCAACATAGCCGCCAGCGATAGGAAAGGAGTCAAACAGGTTTAGATTCATTTAGTCCCCTGTGTTATTTGTTAGCTAACCAATGTTATGGACTCCCCTGACCAAATGGCACTATGTGCCATATTACAAGTGCAAACATTCAATCAAAGAGAGTCCGTACATTGTTAATTAAAGAGAGTCCGTACATTGTTAATTAAAGCCGTTGGTATCGATTTAGCAAATTAGTTTTTAGTCTTCACTGTGTGGACAAACACGGCAACAGCAAACTAAATAAAAAACAATCTATAAACAGATCTCCATCGCATCGTTATAAGTTAATAAAGGGAGTCAAATTAGAGTCGCCACAGGCTTATATTCATCCACAGCTGTGATGGTGAATATTCTGCAGGTAGGATATTAGATTTTATCTGATCGGGGGCTAGCGTTTTATGCCTTCAACTACTCAATCCGTTTATTAACGATTCATCGCTTTATAAACAACAATATATTGTCTGATTTAACCCCGACGAAGATCGCCACAAATACCAACAATAATTATCGCGGCCCCCTTTTTTGTGCTCCCCTCCAGTGGCTTTGGTCATAAAATGATTTTTTCACCTCATTGTCGACTATTTATTAATGTTGATAAGACACCGTTCCTTGATGTAATTCCGCACGGGAACATACATTGTGGAATTAATGTTCTATTTTCTTTGCCCATTTTTGCTATTATTCATCAACAGATGAATTAATGGAGTTTGAGATGGCAGATAAACCGGGAAGACCCAAAGGAGAGACCCAAACTCGCGCTGCACTCATCGACGCGGCACAAGGATGTTTTCTTCACAACAGCTATGATCGAGTGTCTATTCGCGAACTGGCTCGGCGTGCTGGTGTCGATGCCGCGATGATCCGTTACTACTTTGATTCCAAAGCAGGTTTATTTGAAACCATGGTGAGAGAAACGATTGCCCCCGTGGCCATTGTGTTTAAACATGATGTAAAAAATCAAAAAGACTCTCCAGAAGCACTAATGCGGGCTTATTATCGAATGATGGAAAGAACCCCTGCACTGCCTAGATTAATTTTCCAATCATTGAATCAACAGGATAGTGATGAAGCGTTCACCATTGTATCGAATGTAATTCATGAGATGATCGGTTATGCCGGAGACTGGATTAAGGGATTATCCGATCAACAAAAACTCAATCCACAGCTTGATCCCAAATGGGTACGTTTAAGTTTTATCAGCTTAATGGTCTTTCCACTGATTGCGCCCAAAGTATTACTCAAAGAATTGGATTTACCCCTTAGCGAGTCCATGTTAGACCAACTGCTTGCACACAATATGCTGGTGATGAATCAAGGATTATTCCAAGAGTCATCGATACGAGTTTCAGGATCAGGAGTTTAATGATGAAACGTCTGCTATTTTGGTTACCTATTATGCTTCTATTCGCGGGTTGTTCTGGGGAAGAAGGTAATCGCGCAATGGGGTTAGTTGAACGAGACCGAATGATGCTTTCTGCACCTGTTGCGGAACAGATCCGCTCGGTTTTGGTTGAAGAGGGACAAAAAGTGAACGCTGGAGACTTGTTGCTTCAACTTGATCCCCGGCATGCGCAATGGCTGATTGACCAGCGACAAGCAACCCTAGTCCAAGCACAAGCAAAGCTAAATCAACTGCAAACGGGCACTCGTTTAGAGCAGCTTGCTGCGGCCTATGCCGCGATGCTTGCAGTGCAAGCACAAGCGCAAGATGCAGAAAAAAGCTATCTGCGAATGAAAGATCTTTGGTTTAAAAAAATAGTGGCAAAAGCCGATTTTGATTCTGCCAAAGCAATAAGAGATCAAACGGCAGCGCAATTGACTCAAGCTAAGCAGCAATGGCTTGAGCTTAAAAATGGCACCCGCAGTGAAGAAGTGGCGCAGGCGCAAGCGCAAGCTGACGTAGCACAAGCTTCATTAGCCGATGCACAACAATCTTTAGCCGAGTTAAGCATACGAGCACCCAAAGCGGGAGTGGTAGATGTTTTACCTTGGAAGCTTGGCGACCGCGTCGCGGCCAACATTCAATTAGTGACACTGCTGGCCAGTGACCGACTTTATGCGCGGGTGTATTTGCCTGCCACTGCTTTGGGTAAAATTAGCCAAGGAGACACAGTAGCGGTATGGATTGATGGTCAAGAACAACCTGTCATGGGAACCGTGCGTAACATTCGAAGTACTCCAGCTTTTACGCCCTACTTCGCACTGAACGAGCGAGATCGTGCCCGGTTAATGTATTTAACTGAGATTGACTTACCGAGCGATCAAAACTTACCCATAGGGATTGGTGTCGAGGTTCGATTACCATGAAACAACCCGCATATGTGATCGAAACACAAGGATTAACCCGTCGATTTGGTGATTTAGTCGCGGTAGATCAACTGGATTTACAGGTTACGAAAGGCAGTATTTATGGTTTTCTTGGTCCCAATGGCTGTGGTAAGTCAACACTCATACGGATGTTAACTGGGTTATTAACACCCAGTGCAGGCAAGGCCACTATTTTAGGCTTACCACTGCAAGGTAATGAAGAGTCGCTCAAAAGCCGAATTGGCTATATGACGCAGAAATTTTCCTTGTATGACAATTTAACGGTATTGGAAAATATGCGCTTCGTTGCGGCCATCTATAGTGTTAAAGATAAAACCCGCGTGGCAAGCTTATTGGAACAATATGGCCTCGAGCCGCAACAAAAGCAGTTAGCCGGCACCATGAGCGGTGGACAAAAACAACGCTTGGCGCTGGCGTGCGCCACCATGCACCGCCCTGAACTGCTGTTTCTTGATGAACCTACTTCTGCTGTCGACCCGCAAAATCGACGGGACTTTTGGGAGCACCTGTTTGATCTTAGTGACAGTGGCACAACGATTTTGGTGTCGACGCACTATATGGATGAGGCAGAGCGCTGTCATCAATTGGCCATTTTAGAAAATGGCATCAAACGGGCAAATGGAACCCCGCGTGAGTTAATGCAATCAATGGGGGCCACGGTTATCGAAGTCAGTGGCGATAATATAAGGGAGTTAAAACAAAAACTAACTGCTGTGGACGCGGTTATTTCAGCATCCCAATCTGGTACTCGCTTAAGAGTACTGGTCAATGAGTCTATAACGGAGCCTTTACAGTTTCTGAGCACTGTTTGTGATCAACATCAGCTTGAAATCGTTCGTCCGAGTCTTGAAGATGTATTTGTCACCAGTACCGGAGGTCGACATGTGGGGTAGATTAGTTGCCATTGTCTTCAAAGAAATGAAACAGCTGTCTCGAGATCGGATGACATTTGGCATGATTGTGATGATCCCATTACTGCAATTAATGTTATTTGGTTATGCCATCAATACCGATATTCGCCATGTGCCCGCTGGCATTATCGACATGAGTCAAACCACCTATAGCCGGGCAATCAAACAGACAGTAATTGCTACGCAAGCAGTTGACTTTAAACATCAATATTACTCTATCGATCAAGCTGAAAAAGCCATTACTAATGGCGAAGTCAAAGCCGTGCTTTATTTACCCGTCGATTTGCCTCAACGACTGTTAATTCACCCTGCATTTGATCCAAAACAGGGCTCATCGCAAATTACTCGACCCGTTGGACAATGGCTCTTGGACGGTTCCGATACCATGGTTGCCGCAACAATCCGATCGCTAAGAAAACTACCACTGGATGAAGTGGCTAACCGCTCAATCACAATGAGTGTACCGACATTTGAAGTGGTTGAATACTTTAATCCAGAGCAGCGATCAGTGGTCAATATTGTTCCCGGTTTACTGGCGGTGATCTTAACAATGACGATGATTATGTTCACCTCAGCGGCGATTGTTCGTGAGCAAGAGCTGGGAAATATGGAGTTTTTAATTGTAACGCCGGTTCGCCCACTGGAACTTATGCTGGGTAAAATCATTCCGTATATCTTGGTTGGACTCATCCAAGTGGCGATTATTCTCAGTGCTGGACACTGGATATTTTCAGTACCGGTCCGCGGCGGCTTAGATTCGTTACTACTCGCTTCTTTCTTGTTTATCTGCGCCAGTTTAGCATTGGGCTTGGTCATTAGTACCATTGCGAAAACCCAGCTTCAAGCGATGCAGTTAACCATTTTTGTGCTGATGCCATCAATTTTGTTATCTGGATTTATGTTCCCTTATGAAGCTATGCCCATTGGAGCCCAATGGGTAGCGGAAGCTCTGCCTGCAACCCATTTTATTCGTATGGTGCGAGGCATTGTGCTTAGAGAAGCCGAAGTCATGTCACTAGGCCAGGATGCACTGTGGTTACTCGGCTTTACCTGTATTGGGGTGTTGCTAGCGGCCAAGCGTTTTAATAAACATTTATAAATGGCTTAAAGAAGCGGTGAGTGGTGAAACAACTAGGGAGTGTTTATCTTTGGGGCTCACATGTTGTTAAAATAAACCAAGGCTAATCGTGTTTCAAGGGTGACACCGAGTCATTTTAAGCTATTAGCTTGTAATAATTCCCCCTTGCTTATAAATATGTACAACCATTTAGCTGCATTTTTCGGGCGGAATGGGCCTGTAAATTATGTATTGGATTGGTGCTGCGTTATAGATTGCTGATGTAGAAAACCATACTTCATAAGCTCTGCCTTAGACAAAATGGCCACACATTGCAGCAAAATACTCCAAAATTCATCTCAAAAGATCAATAGCTCATAGTCTCTTGGCAAGTAGGTCTTTAGCAGCTGTTATTATACCTTTGTCTTAACGACTGACTATCACATAAGACGTTAACATGGCTAAACGTCTTAGCAAGTAGGTCTTCAACCGAGTCAAACTCATTGACAGTAGAAAGTAAAGACCCGCCCCTGACGAAACTGTTATGATGCAGCAACTTTTATGGCAGTCATTTTCTGGAGCGCCCTTGACACTGAATCAAATTAAACAAGCAATATACGCCCTTTATTTAACCAATAAGTTCGGTATTAAGCTAAAAGGTGATCACACACCCGATGACATGACGAGAATTCGGTTGGAGTATGCAGAAACGCTATTATCTCGCTTGAATATTAGTGTAGAGGTTGAAGGCATTGAGAAGGTTAATCAAGGTGGTCAATATCTTATCGTGTCGAATCATCGAAGTATTATCGATCCATTAATTGTCGAGATTGCTCTAAAGCATAAGGGAATTAACAGTTTATGGATTGCGAAGAAAGAACTTTATAATTCGTTTTTCTTTGGTATGTTTACCAGAAATGCTGGCACAGTATTGCTAGATAGAGAATCAAGTAAAATGAGTTCGTTTTTCACGGACATTAAAAACAAGGTTTCCAAAGGTTACTCTATTAGTGTGTTCGCTGAAGGTACGCGTAACAAGAGTGATGAAACATTGACTGAGTTTAAAGAAGGCGCTCAAATCATCGCGATGAAAAATAGATTGCCGATATTACCAGTATTTATAAAAACCAATGCCAATGAAGTCTTGGGTGAGTCGGTGAAAAATAATACTAAAGATTTAAAAATCATCATCAATATTGGTGACATGATTGATTATAAAGATCGTTCTAAAACACTGCAAGACTCGTATAAGTCGCGGTTTAATCTCCTCTAGCCGTTATGACGTTGACTGTACCCTCTGCACACGCCAATCTATTAAAGTGGTGAAGTTAACAAGCTCAGCGCCTTTGTAACTCAACCGAAAATAGATCGCATACGGTGGCTTACCTTCGCGCAGAACGAGGAATCGTATTTTATTTGGTCATCACGGTGCAATTTATTAAGCTATTAAACTAAAAAGTAAATATGAAAATTGTTATTCGGCATGATTAAAATGAGCAAGGCCTGATGAACGGATCATTGTAATGGCTAGCGTTAATGGCTAGCATTAATGGCTCACTCATTTAGCGTTTAATGCTCAGTATTTTTAAGCCACAATCACCCCGCTTTGCGACTTAAAAAAGATGCTCATGATCAAAAAAAGGCGAACACAAAGACTTGACCTTCAGCCATAGGCTGACCACTTGCGCTACAGTATCAAGAAGGGAGCCCTTCGGCGGGTCTTCGACCTTGCTACTTTCGCAGGTAAACCTTGAGCAACAACAAGATCAACATCGATATTCTTCAAATTGTGAACCCGCCCCCTCACCTGAATGTAATGGTCAAGATCACAGAGAACATTGTTAATTTTGTTTCGAGCGATTGTTGTGTTTTTTGCTATGACCATAAAACTGTTGCACCAGTTGTGTCGCGCCTTTCAAGTTCTGATCTACTTTGGCGGCGTCCGTCAATGCATGGGTTGGTTTAATTGGGTCTTAACGCACCATAAAAAATAATCTGCAATGCTCTGCAGCGTTGTCCTCGATTAGTTGATGACCCATTGACTGATCTTAGATTGGGTCAGTACAACATCTTCAGGCAGACTGGTCATACTAATGCCGCGACCTCGAGATATGTTTCCACTGAACGACAATTAGGTTAACACCAGCAACTGCGTGCAAAAAATGGTCCGCTGGCTTTGAATTTGCCTGCTTCTCGACATAAATAGTGCTCTTTTCTTTAATGGCTTTCAATCCATTGGGTAGTTCTAAAAAATGAGGCATTATCACTCTCTCTAATTGTACTTCCAATTATACTTACTTTATTGTTCTGACCAACGAAAGCGGTTACTAGCAATGAATACGGCAAAGAAAAATCTTGCACTTTTAGTCTACCCGTTAAAAAAAGCCGTAGACACAAACCTAATCCATCAAAAATGAAATATTTACAACCACAGCAGTTTATAAAATTTTATTAAAGAGAAATTTAATTAAACTTTAGATTATAAACATCCTGAACCCTTTTTTATTTTACTTCTTGAAGTGCTTTTTTAGTAATCGGTAATATAAAGTGTTCGAGTACAACTCACTCCAAAAAATTAAACCTCGATGTTTTATTAGTGATTTATTATATAAACCACTCCATAGAAATATTAGTTCTTTTTACGTTTATTTTATCGTAAAAAATTGATAATAGTCTAGCCACGACATCGATTTCCACTCTATAATTCAATTTAAATAATAATATTAAAACCTTTAAAAACAGAAAGATATAGTGGTTTACATATATTTTTAGAGTAAATACACTAATTTGTGATTTAGATTATTGAAAATCGTTGATTATAGGAGTAAGTTACTCGCCACTTGATGGTTATTGTTGATACTTGAGATTAGTAATTTTTCACCATCTCAAAAAAATGTACCATTGCTTTTTGCTATAAATACTGCTCGACGTTATTCGAGTTAAGCGATTTTATGCAACTGCAGATAGTATCGATTTAATAAGAGAGATATTTAGCTTGCTAATGTTAAGGCCAATTAAATTTCCAGTTAATAAACCGAATGACGTTAAGTAGAAAACAACTCTGATTATTTTTAAATTATAAGGAAGTGAAATACTATGGGTTTTTTATATAATATGCCAAATATTGAAGGTTGGGGGATCGCGATTGCGGTTCTCTTTACCTTAATGGCTTTCAATGAATTTGCTCGTACTACCCGTTGGGGTGGGATCTCTATGTTTATAGTGCTTCCTATCATCTTGACCATCTTCATTTGGCCAACCACTGCAGCACCTGGTAATGAGTACGGTACAGGCAACTGGTTTAACTGGGTAAAAACCTACTCTTGTCTTGCTGGTGCAATTGGTTTTATGGCCATTCGCTTCATTCCTGGTCTTTCTAAAAATAAGTATGTGTTAATTTTCCCCGCGGCTATTCTTGCTCTTAATATCTTCGAAGCCTGTATTCGTGATTTCCAAGTCTATAGCTATGGTGCATGGGATGGCGAAATCATTAACCAACTTTGGATGATGTCAGGTTCATGGAACATCATGAATGGTATTGCAGGTCTACTTAACATTGTTGCTATTTGTGGTTGGGCTGGAATTATTATTTCAAAAGATAAGTCAAAAGATATGATCTGGCCTGATATGATCTGGCCTTGGATCATTGCTTATGATTTCTGGAATTTCGCTTACACTTATAATTGTATCTCGGATCACTCTTTCTACGCGGGTGTTGTACTGTTACTATCTTGTACTATCCCTGCATTCTTCATCAAGAAAGGTGCTTGGCTACAGCATCGCGCTTCAACATTAGCCTTGTGGATCATGTTTGTCATGTCTGTTCCTCAGTTCGCAGATAAAATTGCACCAGTTCCAACAACGCATGATCCAAAAGCATTCTTCATTGTAAGTTTGGTCGCACTACTGGCAAATGTTGCCCTTGTGGTATACCAGTTTAATAAGATCCGTAAACACAAACTGAATCCTTTAAAAGATGAAATATTCACAGATTCAAAAGACTATAAACTAGTTATTAAAGAAAATACTTAATTAAACTCTTTATAACAAAGACTCAGAGCCCTTCATGAATTTAATTCTTGAAGGGCTTTTTTGTAGCGATTCGATCATTAAAACTAGACGATATCTTTATTTGATAACTCAGTAATCAAATAAAGATATTTTAGCGGGGTATTGCGTCATATTGGTGTTTATTCACATTGTTCCAAAAATACGAGCTAACAGGTTATCTAACCGAGCCGGTTCATCATTGTCTAAAAATTTATGCCACATATGCAACCCCATCGGTGGGTCAAGGCAATAATGTGTTCACCGATGGCCTTAGGTATCTATTCTACAGTTCACTCTTGTCATTGCTTTGATGCGACTCATGTACCGCAACAAGCGGTTGTACTGCCTTGATATTTATAAACATAGGCGTTGACAGTCCAGCTACGCCTCTACTGAAATCCGTAGCAGTGGCCCTATAAACGTGGGACACCCATGCAGATTAGCCGTTGGAATGGGTGCCCATGTATTCCGACATTGGTAATCAGGCGCGCCTCTCTCTTATTCTATATAATTAGCCATACCAGACATAACCGTATCAACATATATCTTCTTTAGCTGTTCCGGTGTACTCGCATCACTAGAAAAACACAGGCGTATGACGGAGCTAAATAGAAGACTCATCAATAAAATAAATTGTTTTAACTGTATCTCATCCTTAGGACGGGCGACTTTGAGTACGCTTTGAAATATTTTGTCGGCTTTGACATTACTTTCTAAGGTCGCAAGATTAACAAGATCGGTATCAATCGACTCAAACCAAATTTGACGTAGTGCCGACTCATTTTTATGTAATAAATAAATATCATCAAAATTATTATTTAGCACCATCTCTAGGTCTTCAAGTGTTTTCAGAGCAATAACATGTTTATCCACGATAAGCTGGATTTTTTCCATAAAATGTTCAGCTAAAGAAAGAATGATTGCTTCTTTATCTGAAAAATATCGATAAATCGAAGCTGGGGATGTATTCGCACGTTTAGCTATATCGGTAATTTTAAGGTTACCGATATTTCTTTCTTCAATTAACCCCTTCACGGCTTCAAGGATTATTGCCACTCGTTCTTTACTACGATTTTGACTAGGATTTTTTCGGTTGGTGGCTTGTTTTAAATTCATCTGATTAAGCTCTTGCTCATAATATAGAATAAATAATTGGCTCAATATAGCATATTAAAAAATCAGATTCAGCTTGGTAATTATGTTGCGGCATTTGAGTAAAAGTGATCTTACAAGTATTAATTAGAGATCTAGAACACAAAATAAACAGAAGTAGAATTTATATTTTGACATTTAGTCGAGAACTCGAGATCATAAAAACGTGACGTTTAATCACGTTTTATGGTTTGGGGATATTGAGCTATTTGATTAACGACTAATTAATCATTTTCACTCATTAAATTACCAACAATAAGCAAAGATTTCACACTACCAACTGTGAATTGTAATGGTCGTTTTTATCCACAAAGGAAGCTTTACTTTAGCTACACAAAATAAAGGAATATATATATGTTTTTTGAAACAATCCCTTGGCAATCTGCGCTTGTTGGTGTGGCAGTCACACTCGCGCTAATTGTGCTCAATGAAATATCTAGACGCAGTAAATGGGCTGCAATATGCTGTTTCATTGTCTTACCGATTATTTTAACCATCTTCGTATGGCCAACAACAGCTGCCGAAGGTACTACTGTAGGCAGTTGGTTTGCTTGGGTTAAAGTTTACTCTTGTCTTGCTGGTGTCATTGGTTTTATGGCTATCCGTTATATTAAAGGTGCAGTTAATAATAAATATTTGTTGTTTTTTCCTGCCTTTATTTTAGGTTTCAATATTTTTGAAGCTGTTATGCGTGAATTCCAGACTTCTGGTTTCAATGGTATGCACGATGGTATGCTTATTATTGGCGGCCAGTGGAACATCCTTAACGCTATTGCGGGTATCTTAAACATCGTTACAATCTGTGGTTGGGCTGGTATCTACATCAGTAAAAATAAATCTCAAGATATGATGTGGCCAGATATGCTTTGGTTCTGGATCATCGCGTATGACCTATGGAACTTTGCTTACGTGTACAACTGTGTACCAGATCATTCATTCTATGCCGGTATGTGTCTACTTCTTTCTTGTACTATTCCGGCCTTCTTTATCAAAAAAGGTGCATGGTTACAGCACAGAGCATCAACACTAGGTTTCTGGATGATGTTTGTAATGACGTTCCCTTCATTCGTAGATACTAGCGCATATGCGGTTAAATCTTCGCATAATACTGATGCAATGTGGTTAATTAGTATTATCAGTATTGCATTTAATCTCGGCGTATTTGTTTACCAGTTTGCTAAAATCCGTAAATTTAAACTGAGTCCTCTTAAAGACGAAATACACACAGATCTTAAAGTTTACCAAGATGTTGCAGCGGTAAATAACTAGATAGTAAATAGATTTTATTTGTTCTATAAATAAAAAAGCCTCTCGATTTTGAGGCTTTTTTGCATGCCAAAAATTTAAATGTGCCAACTAAAAATTGTTACTACGTAGAGCAGACCCAATTGATGACATCCGCATAGACAGTTTCTGTATTCTTCTCATTCAACATTTATTAACGCTCTTGTAGATATAAATGATGCGTTACCTTTTCGCAAAAAAGAAGAAAACCCAAGCGACCCATTTTAATGATGAATTAACAGAATGTTGTTCAACTTTGATTGCGATAGTATTTATCACTATTTAAATGTATAAATTGAACGGGAATTAGCGAAAAATTGAGCTTTAGATGAAAATCGATGAGCATTATGGCAGATTCAAACATCACAAGCGGTTTGATATTAATCAAGGATGAAATGGGATAATTGATGTTAAACGTTAAGCCTTAAACCTTAAGCACACCACTAGGCATTGGCAGATTGTTGCACCTTGTCGCCGTTTTAGCGCTAAATGCTCACTGTATTCTGTTTATTTTTAAGTGGCATAATTATTTTTCCACACAATAGAACTGTCATCAATGTTGCGCAAAACAAAAATGCCTGATTAAGTGGTTATCAATTATCGCCCCGTAATGTTAATGCGATGACCCTGCAATGTAGCGCCAACGGTTACGGCCATGTTTATCTATTGAATGGGAAAAAAGCGACTCATCTCCCCCGTCCGCTTGACCAGATAGAGAACACTAACCATATTCCACCAACGACAGCACTCAGAAATCCAAGTACGCCAAATAACGGCAAACCAAACAAGGTCGGGCCACCATCAACCGTCATCACAATAGAAGAGCCAATAATCATGGCCGCTACAACATTACCTATTGCCACTCGGCTAGCAGCACGGTCAAGTTGATTGCCAAAGGCTTTTAACCTCGTTACATCAACATGTAGCTGAAATCTCCCGCTACGCGCTGAGCGAAAAAGTTGCTGTAAATCATGCGGTAATCCGGTTAACAGTTCGGCGGTACCGACAATAGCTTGCCAACCTCTTTTGGCCATTGCATCTGGTGCATATCGGTCTAACATTAGCTGGTGTAATAATGGCTCTGCTTCAAAAACCATATCAAAGTCAGGATCTAACTGCAGGGCAACGCCTTCAAGCGTTATCAATGCTTTAATCAATATAATTAAATCAGGGGGTAAGTTAAGGCTATATTCTCTAAGTAATGACATCAGCTCAGTAAGCATCATGCCCAAATTGAAGTTCTTTAATGAAACGCCATGATATTTATCAACAAACTCTTCTACTTCAAAAGTAAGATTTTCACAATTTAATGGCGGATCTCCAGCCCAAGTCAGTAATACTTCAACAACTCTAGGCGCATCCAACTCAACCATGCTATGTAAAAGCTGTACCAATTGATGTCGGCGCTCGAAAGACAGTCGTCCAACCATACCAAAATCAATAAATGCAATTCTATTTTCCGGCAGATAAAAAATATTACCTTGATGGGGATCTCCATGATAAAAACCATCAATCAACATCATTTTTAACGCCGCTTGACCGCCATGCTTGGCTAACAATTTTCTATCTAACCCTGTTTTCTCCACAGCTTCGATATTTCGCCCAGAAATACCATCAATAAATTCTTGAACATTGACACGTTCACGGCACCACGGCCAATAAACTTTAGGAATAACGATTTTTGGATCATTATTGAAATTTTTGGCGATCCTTTCAGCATTACGACACTCGGCCAACAAATCCAATTCCCGCCGCAAAGAGTGGGTAAATTGACGTACCACCTCACGAGGTCTAAAACGCCGTAAAGATGTTGACTCGGACTCCATAACTTCAGCAATGCGGGCAAGTAAACGTAAATCGGCCTCCATTATCGGTCGGATACCCGGCCTGCGGACCTTAATAATGACCTCAGTGCCATCTTGTAATCGAGCTCGATGAACTTGCGCAATGGAGGCGGCAGCGAGAGGTTTAGGATCAAATTCGGCAAAAGCCTGTTGCGGGCTACATCCTAGGTCTTCGTGTAACTGTTTACAGATTAATTCAAATGATACCGGAGGAGCTTGATCCTGTAATTTTTCAAATTCAACAATCCACTCTGGAGAAAACAGATCTGAGCGTGTCGCAAGGATCTGTCCTAGTTTAATAAAGGTTGGCCCCATTTCAGCCAGGGCATGACAAAACCTGACTGGTGAATCTACATTGGTTATTTCCGAAGCATACTTCCAA
Source organism: Shewanella sp. T24-MNA-CIBAN-0130 (assembly GCF_040310185.1). Lineage (NCBI taxonomy): Bacteria > Pseudomonadati > Pseudomonadota > Gammaproteobacteria > Alteromonadales > Shewanellaceae > Shewanella > Shewanella sp. T24-MNA-CIBAN-0130. The sequence goes on from NZ_JBEOPP010000008.1 coordinate 32,520, forward strand.
TGCAGTGCCTTACCTGCGCCATTAACCACATTCGCTAGGCCAAGTCTTCGCAGCACATCGCCGAAACCATAACGGATTAAGACCGATGCAAGCTCATTAAGTCGACCAATATCTCGCGCGGTACCTAACGTATCCCAAAGCATGGCGCACCTATTTATTCTTATTTGCAGTAGAATTGGATGTTAATTTATCATCCAAGGTTTGTGCAATCCCGTCAAGAAAACCTGCTACTAAAATCTCGGAACATTTACCATCGCCAGCGGTGTGACTATAGCTCCCTTGAAGTAAAAACGGCCAAAGCTGGTTTGGTTTTCGGTTTGAGAAGACCAATGCCAAAGGCGGCCATTGCCACTGCAATGATGGCATTGAGGTAGTTGAAAAAAGCATAGGGCGCGTAGTCAAGTACGTCTACCCCTAGAGTGGCGGTATAAAAGGCACCGGCCGTGGTCCACGGAATAAGGCCTGTGGTCATAGTGGCACCTTCTTCAACTGAGCGCGAAAGAATGGCAGCCTCTAAATTTTGTTGCTCATATTTGGGCTTAAACAGTTGGCAACTTAGAATAATCGAAATATAAGCCTCTCCCATAGCAATGTTACCTAAGAAGCCGGACATAATAGTTGTGGCAATAAGGGTGGCAGTGCGTTGCACTCTTTTTATGATACCGGCTAATAGTGCAGTGAGAAATCCCGCGCCGTGCAAAATTCCGCCTAGCGCGATAGCCATTAAAGCCAGCAGCAAGGTCCAGCTCATGCTGCTAATGCCGCCGCGACCAAGCAAAGCATCTAAACTGGGGATACCCGTTGATTCGGGCGTATTTTCCCACAGCGCATTAAGCACGGAGATAGCACTTTCTTGCTGATAAACAATCGCGATTAGCACGGCGAGTATAATACTGCATGACATAGTCACTTCTGCAGGCACTTTTCTAATGCTCAGTACAGCGAGTAAAATCAGTGGTAATAAGGTGATCAGCGGCGTAAGGCTATAATTGTTGGCTAGTGCCATTTGAATTGAGGTGACTTCTGTTAAGTCTATATTTTGCTCGCCATAGTTCAATCCGATCACTAAAAATATTAAGAAGGTGAGGATAAAGGTGGGCGTTGTGGTAAACAGCATGGAGTAAATGTGTCGATAAATATCGGTGCCAGCACTCATAGCGGCGAGGTTTGTGGTATCTGAAATCGGCGACATTTTATCACCGAAGGTTGCACCGCAGACAATCATACCTGCGACTAAAGGCAGGGGAATATTCATGGCAGAGCCGATGCCAATAAAAACCACGCCTAAGGTGCCGACGGTACCCCAAGATGTTCCGGTTGCTACCGACATCAAGGCGCACAGTAATAAACCGACGGCCAAAAACAAACTTGGACTCAGCCAGCTAAGGCCATAATAAATAAGCGTGGCGATGGTGCCACTGTGCATAAAACTAGCAATCACCATGCCGATCAATATAAATATATAAATGGCAGGCATGGCTCTGGTGAGGGCGCTAGTCATCAACTCGCGTATGTGTATATAGCCGTAGCCAAGACTAAAAGCGTTGAGTCCTATCCACAAAAGACACAGAAACATCAGTGTATGCAGACTGATCCCTAAACCAAAAAGTCCTCCTGCAATGGTGATGATAATCACGCTAAAACAGATAAGAGACTGCAAAAAACCAGGGCTACGGGGTAAGTTAGGAGTGATTACAGGCATTGGCACACAGTATGGTAACAATTGGGATGAAGTTGAGTATATCAGTACAGATAATTGGGTAAACTATAAACAAGCAGGATATGAAAAAAAATAAACCTTTCGTCTTTTATAAGCAATGGTTTAGCTACCAAGCAAAGGCCAACTCGAAAGATATATCATCACAGAGTGCTGCACATAATTATTTATAAGCTCATTTATAAGCTCATTTACAAGCTCATTTACAGGCACAATGGGTTACATCCTCTACATCCTCCACATACTCAAAAAAGCTGTTGCGCTTGTCGGGTTGAAAATTATGGTTGCGAAATAAATTTAGCCTATTGCCTTAAAAAAAACGTCTACTTTTGTATAAATGACGTACCTAGTATGACCACATACGTTTTTAATCAATATTCACATGGTAAAAATTATCCATTCGTTATCGATTCACAACCTATTGTTGCGGTATCTAATGCAGATACAAATTTTTTACCATGTGAAAGAGGCATTATCATGAATCACAACCCTTCTCAGCCACTTCGCGTTACCTGGGCACTTAAAACAAGCTTTATTGCTGATGCTTTGGCCATGCCAGTGCATTGGTATTATCAACCAATGGAAATAGAGCGTGCTTTTACTGGTGGTATTCAGCGCTTTGAGGCCGCCCCTGAGTTTCACCCTTCATCTATTATGTCCTTGCACTCCAAACATAAAGGGGGGCGACAGTCCAATGATCGATCGTCTAAAGGGCATTCAGCTAACGATCCGTCGCCGCAAGTGGTAGGCGATATTATTTTAAAAGATAAGGCGCAGTTTTGGGACAAACCGAATGTGCATTATCATCAAGGCATGCAGGCGGGCGAAAACACCCTCAACGCCCATTGCGCTCGTGTACTGATGCGCACCCTGGCGAGTTCGCCACAACCCTATGACCGACAAGCATTTGTTAATGCCTACATTGACTTTATGACAATGACTCCCGCCGCTCATCCCGATACTTATGCAGAATCCTACCATCGAGGATTTTTTGCTAACTTGGCGCAGGGACGCAAGCCTGAAAACTGTGGAATGATAACTCACGACACGGCATCCATCGGTGCATTGGTGACAATAGCGCCTTTGGTTTTTTCAGAACGACTTAAGGGCATAAGCGAAGCCGAGATAAAGATTGCCTGCCGAGCACATCTGGCCTTAACCCATCCTGATGAATCCTTAATGCAGGTGTGTGATCGCTACGTGCAACTCTTGTGTGGTCTGATGGATGGGCCTGATGAGGCAGGCGTTAAGGCACTTTTACTTGAAGCAAGTAAAGGCTTAACCAGTACTAATTTAGCCGGTCTGTTAAAACGTAACGTGCCCGACAATCAGGTCGTCGGCCAGATATTTTCAAGGGCATGTTATATTTCAGATTCTTGGCCTGTCGTCTTGTATCTAGCCTGTAAATACCAAAATGACCCTTGGCAAGCACTGCGAATCAATACTAACTTAGGCGGTGACAACGTACATCGCGGCATAGTGCTGGGAACCTTGCTTGGATTGCAAAGCGATATTGTGGCCACCAGCTGGTTTGAACAACTGGTAGACCACAAATTGATTGCTCAGGAAATTGAGGCGCTTATCAGCGTGGCAAGCGCTCCCAAACCGTAAGTTCAGACAAGGTATGCTGAAACTTGTGCTGAGTTTCACGGATCACAAACGGGACTTTGCGCGGCTCACCCACTAACATAAAGTGGCTTGATAGTTGCTCTTTCAAGCCATCTAATGTGCTGTAGTTTTCGCCATCTTTTTTGAAACCCCCAATCCATTCTTCCTTGGGTGTATGTTCTTCCAGCCACGTATAGGGCGATGCAATAATAAGCAAGCCGCCATCATTGATGCGCTGTGCCATATCCGCCAGAAAACGGCTCGGCTGGTAAAGCCTATCAATCAAATTAGCAGCTAAAACTAAATCATAAGCAGTGAATTGGGGTTTGAGATTACAGGCGTCGCCTTGATGAAATGCAACACGGTTTGCATAAGCTTCCAACCCTAGTTCTTGCAGGGTACGAGTATGGTAGCTAACTAATTCGCCTTCTTCGGCACGGGCGTAACGCACTGCGCCTTGCTGCGCCATTTTAGCCGCTAGGCGGGTAAAGTTTGCTGAGAAATCAATACCGTCTACTTCATCGAACTGACGGGCCAACTCAAAACTTGCTCGACCACACGCACAGCCTAAGTCAAGTGCTTTACCGGTGGTTTTGCCCTTCATTGCCTCAAGTGCAATATCAGCTAAGGCTTTAGGAAAATTGTCTACGCCATACCAGGTGTCACCAAAGTGAAACTCTGCATATTCTGACAGAAGCTGATCACTTTCATAGTAAGCCTTAGGAGACATTGCCTCAACTTCGGAGGCAATATAGCGAAATCCGGCGTGCTGCGAAAAGTGACGTCTAAACGCATAACGTGCACTAAGGCGCGCTTCGTTACCACTTGAAATCCATGAACCACCTTTGATTATATTGTGTTTACCATCAAAAGTTGGCGTGGTGAAATCGTCATACAGTGGGTGTACTTTAAAGTTATCGAAGGGATAAATAGGCGTTTCAGTCCATTGCCACACATTGCCCACCACATCAAACCAACTGCCATGTTGATAGCGCGTTACCGGGCAGCATGATGCAAAATGGTCAAGATGCAAGTTTGCATCGGCCGCGCTATTACTCAGCTCTTCAACGCCCGCTAGTGAGCATAGACGATGCCATTCGTCTTCCGTTGGCATCCGAATTTGTTGCCCAGTTTCTACGGTTTTCCATTCACAAAACGCTTTCGCTTCATGGTAGTTAACTTCAGCAGGCCAGTCCCAAGCCATATCAATTTCTTGTGTCATCAGGCGCAAACGCCAACCATTGTGCCAACGCCAAAATACCGGGTGTTTCGCCTCAGTAAACTGCCGCCAAGCCAGGCCTTCATCGCTCCAAAAACGATTTTGCTCATAACCACCGTCCTCAACAAACTCGAGGAACTCTTGATTGCTGACTAAATATTGGCTGGCTTTAAATTCGGCTACCTCTGCCTGATGTTGGCCATATTCGTTGTCCCATCCATAGAAGGCACTATCAAAAGATTTTCCAAGATTAACTGAGCCGGCAGTAACGCTTATCAGTTTGTTTTTTGGCGCTTGGCCAGTATCTTTGCAAGCTGGCCATTGAGGTAATGGCTGGACTTTGGCAAGTTCATGTTGGCGAATGAGAACAGACGACGTCTCAAGGTGAATACGCTCGTGCTCAATACCCATGACGATGGGCCACCAGGTATTTTCCCAATCAATGGGTAGGACAAGGTGCAAGGTATCAATTAATGTTAATACTGTGGCACGCACTTTAGCGCGGTAGTCTTTTACCGCAGAAACACTGGGCCAGTCATAATTGTCTTCAGACAGATCATCCCAGCTCATTTCATCAACACCCACCGCAAAAATTGATTCCATATGAGGATTAATCCGATCGGGTATCAGTTTTGCCAATAGTAGCTTGTTGATGAAAAAAGTGGCCGTATGCCCAAGATAGAAAATAAGCGGGTGGCGCAAGGGTATAGGTTTTTGATAGAAAACAGCATCATCGCGCAAACAATCGAACAGTTGCGTATAGGTATCGAAGGTATTAGTGAAGTAAAGCGCTATTTCTTTGCGCTTATCATCCACGGTGCCGCTGTTCAGTGTAGGAATTCGGCGCAATGATCCAGAGTCAACAAACGTTGCGGATCGTTTAGCCATTTCTTGTGCGTTTTGTATAGGTAAGGTCATCCTGAAACACGTTCCTTTGATTTTTATTCTATAGTCATACGATTTACTACTGGATAAAGGCTCAACTTTTTTACTTTATATTAATATTACCCGTAAAAAAACAGAAGTTTTGCCGGTGGTTAAACGTCTCAGCCCTGCAGTTTTTTAATGGCTTCGACTAAATAATCTCGTGAGCAACCGAAGTTCAAGCGAAAACAGTCTTTATCACCAAAATCTCTGCCCGCTGATGGACCAACACCTTTGGCTTCACACCAGGCTTGCGTATCGGTGACTTGCAAACCGCTGGCATCAACCCACAGCAAAAAAGTAGCCGCGGGTGAGATTGCTTTTAAACCTTCAATTTTGTTGATTTCAGTCACCAAATAATCGCGATTTTCAGTTAAATACGCCACTTGTTGTTGATGCCACTCATCGCAATGCCTGAAAGCTGCATTAGTAGCGGTAAGGCCTGTAACGGTTACCGATGGTAATCTGCCGCGGGCAGCATGGTTGAAGTCTGCTCTTAATTTTTCGTTTGGAATAATAGCGAAAGACGTACCTAATCCAGCAATATTGAAGGTTTTACTGGCGGCCATTAATGTCACTGAAGACTCAGCCAACTCTGGGTGCGCACTGGCCGGTAGATGTGGCACGTCATCTAAAATTAAATCGCAGTGTATTTCATCCGAGCACAGCATAACGCCATGTTTTCTGCATATTGCTGCAATTGTGTCTAACTCGTCTTGGTTTAAAACTGAGCCGAGCGGATTCATCGGATTACACATAATAAATAAGCTGGCTTTAGGATCCGCGGCAGCCGCTTCTAAGGCATTAAAATCGAGTGTCCAGCGACCTTCCACTTCTATCGAGCCGATACAAGTTCGGTTGAGATGATTAATTGCAGGTGCTGCCAATATCGGAGGATAATTGGGTGTTTGTACGATAATCGTATCCCCTGCTTGGCAATATGCTTGAATAGCCACATTAAATGCGGGCACCACACCCGGAGTCCACACTAGCCAACTAGGATCAATCTTCCAGTTATACTGACGTTGACACCACGCCACAACAGCCTCACTGGCATCGGTATCGTGAGCCGATAAGGTATAACCAAATAAGCCGTCATCAATGCGCTGATGTAAAGCAGATAAAATAGGCTCAGCACAGCGAAACTCAGTATCAGCAATCCACATAGGCAGTATATCGGTACCTTTGTATTTTTCCCATTTATGGGCTTTTGACGATGTGCGGTCTGGTTTATCGCTGAAGTTCATTGCGGGTCCTTTGATCGTTAATTTAGCAGTCTGCAGTAAATAGCCGATTTAGCCTGTTACTATTAACCTTTGGTTTAGGTTAAAACACAAGTCAACATAACCCAAGTACTTGTGGGAATAAAAATGCCCCCCCTTTTTATTCGCCCATTTTATTCGGTATACAAGTGATAACGCTAACGATGACACTCATGGTTAATTTTTATTGGATATTAATCTTGAGGAAGGATAGCTTGCTTTTATAAAGAGGAACTCTTGGGTTTAAAGTCCCAGAATACATAGCCAGCCATTTTTTGAAGTAGCAACATAACCCCTTTCTATTGGAGTTGCGATCACCTTTTATCATTTTCTCAACGAGCAAATTCAACAGGCTGATTTAACCAATGAGCACTCAATTGGCCAATCCATCAGTAATATGGTCGATTTAACACAGCAGAAAAGCTTGATATCAATCAAGCCTAAAAGCACAGAGCAACCGTTCTGTGCTACTTGCTAATATTCTCGTTTTATACAAAGGCATTAAAAAAAGATCGTTTATTAACTATCAAACAACCCCTATCGGCTTAAAATTGGAAATCCGCGCTGTACAGCAATCGATGTTATTTGATTAGGGAATGATGAAGTTTATTACCTAAAACCCCCCCTGAAAGTAAAAATACCAGGTAAATCCAACCGGATAGTGAAAGATTGGCAATAGGTGTGAATAAGGCGCCGACATTACAGCCGTTAGCAAAACGAGTACCGAAGCCCATCAGTAACCCCCCTAAAGCAAAAAGAGCAAATTGTTTCGCAGAATGATTGATTTTAAATGAGAATGAAAATTTACCCATCAGCAGCACCGCGATTAATGTCCCCACTATAAGAGCAAAATTCTGCACTGAAATACTATGCTCGAAAAACGGGGTAGTAAACAAACCGGCTGGTCGAGAAGTAAAGTCAGCAATATCATTTGCGCTCATGCCAAACACCATTAACACTTTACCAAACCAAATACCGAAGGGTGTTGATGCCCCCCATCCTGCACCCGTTGAGACCATCATAATACCGAAGATCAAGGATATCACTAGCGCCGCCGTTTTCATTTCCCATAGATTACCAATCCATCTATGGTAGGTTTCAACACTGAATAAAGTAAAGTGCTGCTGAGTGTGTTTTGGGTGCATTTCTTGACGTACAGTTTCAGCGTCAACACCTAAGAATGACCCTTTCGCATGACGGTAATTTTGATATTTTTTAGCGAAAATAACCACGATCAAAGCAAAAGCGATGCTCACTAGAATTGAAATAAAATAGCCGTTCAAAGGCCCCCAGGTAAACAGATCCGGCAGGTATACCCCTTTGCCAGCAAAACTACTGGAAGAGAATGATGTGGTTGTGATCCATGTTTGTGTCGCCTGCAATGGAAAACCAAAAAACACCCCGGCACCAAAAAAGAATAAGGTCGTCAAAGCACGCGGAATATCGCTCACCAATTCAACCATCACGCCCGTCGCACAGCAGCTTGAAAGGCTCATTCCAGCACCAAACATGACTCCCCCCAACACTAAGCCCAGGTTGATAGGATTAACCCATAAATTATAGCTGCCGGGGTTGGCATTCAGCAGTAAACCCGCATTAATAATGGCGGTAATAACGAACATAAACATTAATGTCTGCAGCAATTGCGTCGAACCACGGCGATACGCACGGTTAACACTACCGGCAAAACCTATAGACCCCTTTGTTAAGACAAAACCAAGGCTCAAACCGAACAATAAACGCAAAAATAGTGATGAACTGTCAAGGAAGACGGCTCCTAAAAGAAGAGAAGCGATGGCGATGACAATACCAAATGAAGCTTGTTTTTTATCCATGGTGATAATCCAGAAGAAATGAAAAGTAGGCATTCATACACTGCGGATTTTTTGAGTTGGTATGAAATGAAGCGCGGATTATTCTCTTACCGTGGATATATGTCCAACCCTTCTTTATAACTTATTGGTCTAAATTCATCGGTATCTTTATATTGGACAAAAAACCGGCTGCAACAAATCAATAATGGATGATTGAGATTTATTCAATGTGCTGTTTTTTTAATAAAAAATGCCCGTAAAGCGTAACCCTACGGGCTTAATGAAACATTATGAGTTTCTATGAAATAATCAGATGATGGTGACATCATTCCGCCCATATGAAGGACAAGATATTGATACTTAATGTTATAATTAACCTGTAAAATCAAGATACCCCGCTTTATACCCCTACTTATTCTCAGTAGTGCATAAAAAAACACTCTAAGATGTAAACGCCCCCTAAGTAGGTGGGAAACAAAAAGCAAGTCGCTATCCCAGTGGCACATTATCTGTAATAGCCAATATTCGCTCTATCAATCAGTGTCCAATATCGACACCATATATGACCATGTTAATTGCAGAGTTTGTTGAACTTAGCCGATGCCTAACTAAATTAATACATGGCATTGATACAATGAGATATTTAAAAGTAAAGTCGATTGAGCATCAATCATTCAACCTGTTGTAGTCTCATTTAACTCTGAGCTTCGATAGGAGAATTTTTGAAGCAGCAGTAAATTTACTAAAGCCATCTTCATTTTTTGTAAAGCTGCCGTATTTATCATGACTGCCAGAGCCTTTTCTTGCTTCGCCATATTTAGCGTAGGCAAATACAATTTCCTTTGATGCCAGCTCCCCTAAAGATGCTCTAAGACGAGTTACATCTCTATCCGTTATTCCATGCTCAAAAATGCCAGCTTCAAGCTTATCCAACTGAACTATTAGAACTTCTCTAACCGGAGAAATTGCATGATTAAACTCTTTGCGTTTATCTCGACCTAGAGATAATCGATGCCCAAGAACTAAGCCAACAAAAAGGCCAAGTAAACCAGTAAAAGCTTCTAGCACAGTGCCTCCAAGAACATAACGCGTATTATTAAAAATTCCGCTAAATACCCTTATGTATTTTTCAGAACTATCATCGCTATACAGCTTTAATTATTAATATTTTTAGTACGTTATCAGGTTAGTTATATTGAATCAATCAACTTTAAATTAGGGCAAAAACTAGAAATGAAACTATTCTAAATGAAACTATGCCACCCATTTTTTGAACAAATAACATAACTCGTTTTTATGGCTTTGGCGAGGGTTACGCTCGATGTACTCAACTCATCAATTTCAATCAACATGGCTAAAACATTAGCGTTAAATTAGTGGTTTATTCATCATTTGCAGAATTCGGCACAGCAGAAAAAATTGATAGTAGTCAAGTGTAAGGTGAATTGTTATTTGAGGGGGTATTATTACTTAAGCGCACAGCCAGCGCTGACAGTTGCAGCGCCTTGTCGTCGTTTTCGGTCTAAATGTTCACAGTATTCGGTTAAGGCGGGTAATGCTCCAACAGCACCTTTAAATAATACACCAAATTCAGTTGTGATTTTAAGCCAATTCTCTGCGGGAATGTTTAATCTATTCAGTATGTTCTGGCTGCTTGAGCTAATGGCGCCCCGCTTATCTTCTCGAATTATCCGACCGGTATCTTCAACCAGTACAATGTAGTCTTTGACGCTGAACATGAGCCCGTTAGGCATATTGAGTCTTTCATTACCCACAAACGGTATTAGTTCTGTTGGTTGCTCGCCATTCATTGCTGAATTTATTCGACGTTGAATACTGGTGTAATCTGAGGTTTCTGGGGTTGCGGCCATCATGGCACGAATTGGATTCAAATCAACATAGGCCATACAGGCTAGTGCTGCGGTTTCATCAAGTAGCGCTTGAGACTTAAAGCGTCCTTCCCAGAAGCGGCCTGAGCACTTATCTTCTTTGTTGGCCATTCTGGCGATTGGCTCACTCAGTGAACGCATAAACCAACTGATATCAATTAAGCGCCTACGGTATTCGGTAATGCATTCATTAACCGTTTGAAGTTCAAATTGGTTAAGGTCTTCCTCTTTAAGGTATTTGTGCGTGAGCAACGTGCCCTTAAAGCCTTTGTGCCACTGAATTAACACTTCTTTATCTGACCAGCATTTCGCTTTGTCTGCATCAACCTTTAACACCACATGTAAATGATTACTCATCACGGCATAAGCACAGATATCAATGGCAAAGATGGTCGCTAACTCAAGGATACGTGAATCGACCCACTCACGTCGATGCTCGAAATTCTCACCCGTTGAGTTATCAACCCCACATAAAAATGCCTTACGCACCACTCGTGAACAGCAGTGATAGTAAGGCGTATCTTCTAGGCTAATGATTGTCTGCCTTGGTCTGGCCATCTTTAATTACCATTTTCAAAGGGTAAATAAAGCGTAGTTAAGTGTTTGCTATTTGGCCAGTTGAAGTGGATGGCTATGTTAATTCTCAATCAACATGGCTAAAACATTAGCGTTATATGATCGATTTATCAGTCATCTACGCAATTCAGCACAGCAGAAAATCACGATATCAATCAAGGATAAGGAGAATTGTGGTTTTTGAGGAATTAATGCTTAAGCGCACAGCCAATGCTGGCATTTTGCAGCGCCTTATCTTTGTCGATTTTACTTTTGTCTTGGATTTTGTGGAGGGATAGCTTGCTTGTAATAAAGAGGAACCCGTGGGTTCAAAGTCCTATCTTTCGCCCAATAAAAAGGCCCGCTATAAATAGCGAGCCTTTTTATTTGAATGTGGCGGAGGGATAGGGATTTGAACCCTAGAACGGGATAAACCGTTGCCGGTTTTCAAGACCGGTGCATTCGACCACTCTGCCATCCCTCCGAGCGGGCGAATAATATGATAATGACCCTTTGGTGTAAAGGGTAAATTGCAAATAACCCGTTAAGTGTCTATTAAACACACAAATTAACTTATCATCTGCTGTTCGGTGATTCAAAATGTATTGCGCAGCTAATATTACTCAATGGTATTGACTCACTCAACACCAAAAGCACGCGACTGCGCTATCGGCTATTAAGCTGCGAATATAACAATGGGCTAAGCGAAAACATGATTAAACAGCCGATAACGGCAACTTTGCTTGATTTGATTAGGGTTAATGTTTACCTTTACTGCTAGTAATTTTGCCAATGCCAAGGATAGCGAGATGCTTTCAGAACAAGCATTCGAGATGATAGATATCGTGGCCCGTGTGGGTAGTTTTACCGCCGCAGCCAATAAATTGAATAAAGTGCCGTCTGCGGTGAGTTATGCAATTAAACAAATTGAAGATGACTTAGGGGTAATATTGTTTGAGCGTCACCATCGCAGTGTCAGTTTGACGCCCGCTGGTGAACATTTTGTGGCCCAGTCGCGTGACATTATGACCAAGCTTAATAATATTAAACGTGATACACAAAAAGTGGCTAATGGCTGGCGCCCTTCGTTATCTATTGCGATTGACAATATGGTGCGTGCTGACAAAATCAGTGGCTTAATTGCTGATTTTTATCGCCACTTTACCGACATAGAATTGATTATCCGCTTAGAAGTCTATAATGGAGTGTGGGAGGCTTTGTCCAGCGGCAAAAGCGATATCGCCATTGGTGCAACGTCAAGCATTCCTGTTGGTGGTACATTTAAGTCCCGCCATATGGGGATGATTGAGTGGTCTTTTTTAGTCGGTAAAAACCACCCTTTAGCTATCGCAGAGCATGCATTAACCGATGAAGAGTTATTGCAATATCCGTCAATTTGCCTGCAAGATACCGCCCATAATATTGCCCATCGACCTAATTGGTTGCTGAATAATCAGCGCAGAATTGTGGTACCTGATTGGATCAGAGCGATTAATTGTTTTAGAGAAGGCTTAGGCGTGGGATATATGCCATACCATTTGGCCGATATCTTTATTAAAGCCGGCGCGCTCATAGAAAAACAACTCGCCACACCAAAGCAAGACACAGCCTGCTGTTTAGCCTGGAATAATGCCAACATGAGCCCAGCAATGCAGTGGGTATTAGATCACCTAGGTGATACCGAAAAACTAAAAAAAGAATGGCTTAGTTAATCCTGTTACGCCAAATATGTTTTTTGTAATAGCATTACTTATCAAACCGTATATGTTAAATTAGCAACTATTAAGATGATGTTAGTTATGAATTAATTTTGGTTTAATATACATTGCTTACGCTATACAAATAGATTTAGCTTCAGAGTGAGAAATATTTTTTCTCGTAGAGCGAATCATTGAGTTAACACCTGGAGACGATAATGAATCAACAATCAGTTATATCACCCAGTCTATCGACTACTGATGTCAATAAACTGTTAAAAAACACCTACATGCTTCTGGCGATGACATTAGCATTCTCTGCTGTCACTGCTGGTTTTGCCATGGCGATAAACCTTGGCCCAATGATGTCAATAGGCTTATCGCTTGGTAGCTTGGTATTGTTATTTGTAACACTCAAAAAAGCTGACAGTTCTGCAGGTATTTTTTGGGTGTTTGCTTTTACGGGTATGCAAGGTGCTTCACTAGGTTACATTCTTAATCATTATGCCGGAATGGCAAATGGTCCTGGCTTAATTATGCAGGCACTAGGCTTAACCTCTATCATTTTCGTGTCGCTTTCGGCATATGCGTTAACCACGAAGAAAGACTTTTCATTTATGCGCGGCTTCTTATTTGCGGGTTTATTAGTGATGATCGGTGCGATGGTCATTAATATATTCGTCGGTAGCTCAATATTATTTATGGCAATGAACGCAGGTATTGCGTTGCTAATGACCGGTTTCATTCTTTATGACACCAGTCGTATCGTGAATGGCGGCGAAACAAACTACGTTCGGGCGACTATTTCATTGTACTTAGATTTTTTGAACTTGTTCATAAGCCTACTACATTTAATGGGTATTGGCAGCGACGACTAATCGTCGATAGAGTTCACTAGCAAATTACGTTAAAATGACCCTACATTAGGGTCATTTTTTTTTATCATGAGCAAATTCATCATTCAAGTAAATGGAAGCGTTTATGGCTCTACGGCCAGCTTTCGTGCATTAGCATTTTGCCAAAGCGCATTAGCCAATGGCCATCAAATCATTAATGTCTTTTTCTATCAAGATGGCGTAACTAACAGTAATGCCCTCACCTGTCCTGCTTCTGACGAAATTGATATGCATTCCAATTGGCAATCATTGTCATTAAAACATACGATACCGCTGACCAATTGTGTCTCTGCAGCTCTGCGGCGTGGCGTATTATCGCAACAAGATGCGACGGAAAATGGTAAACCACAATGGAATAGCAGCGACGCATTTACCATGGGCGGTTTAGGTGAATTAGTGGTGGGTATTGAGCAAGCAGATAGATTAATTAGTTTTTAAGGTATTAGTGGAATAGACAATGAAATCACTGGTGATTATTTTTAGGCATGCCCCTTTTGGCACCACAAGTACCCGTGAAGGGTTAGATTTTGCCATGCTCAGCGCAAGCTTTGAGCAACAAGTGAGTCTGGTATTTACCAATGAAGCGGTATTACATTTACTGGCAGGCCAAACCCCCGAACAAGCAGGCTCTAAAGATTATGTGTCGGCGTTTAAAGCGCTTTCTCTTTACGATATTGATACCGTATTGGTTTGTGCTGAATCAATGACCACATTAGGAGTACACCCCAATGACTTTAGTATTGCGGCCACAGTGGCAACTCCAGAGGTGATCACCAAAACCCTGCAAGCGGCTGATGAGGTGTTAGTATTTTGATATTACATCATATCCAAACATCAACAATGAGTGACGATGCCTTAAATACTTGCTTGCGGTATATTCACCCTACTGACAGTATTTTATTGTCTAGCGATGCGGTGAATTGTTTGTTACAAACCCAGTGGCAACAACGTTTAGCAAACATTAAGCTGTTTGTGCTGCAAGATGATCTTGTAGCAAGAGGCTTATTTGAACGCTTGATGATGTTAGCGAATAAGACTGCAAGCTCTTTTGATATTATTGATTATTCACAATTTGTTGAACAATCTTTGTTACACGATAAGGTCATCACGTGGTAAATTTTTTTGAATTTAATGGTCAGCAAATTGAAACCGATCATCAAGGCTATTTAAACAACATCAATGACTGGCAAGAATCCATGGCTGTTGTTATTGCTGCCACTGAGAATATTGAGTTGACCGAACAACACTGGGAAGTGATCCGTTTTGTACGTGATTTTTATCTTGAGTACAAAACCAGTCCAGCCATTCGAGTATTAGTTAAAGCTATTGGCCAACGTTTAGGCGCGGATAAAGGTAACTCTAAATATTTGTATACCTTGTTCCCGATTGGTCCCGCAAAACAAGCAACAAAAATTGCCGGTTTGCCAAAACCGGCAAAATGTTTATAGCAGAAAAGGCTTACAAAAAAGCCCGCTTAAGTCATCTTAAGCGGGCTTTTTAAATGGCTAACCTTAACTGAGGTTATTTTGGAAATATATTTTCTATCACTATAAATACTGCTTGAGCTAGTTCAACAATTACCAACAAAATAAAAAAGAAGATAACTGATAAATAGATAAGCCTACGATTATCACGCCGACTTGAACCCATTGCTGGTTGTACCAACCCTTATAAATATGTGACCAACTCAAACTGAGTGACACAATTTCCAATACAATGTAGGAGTAAAATATGTGCTGCGATACAGTAACGCCGTTAACTCGGTTTACGGATTGCGGGGTCACTCAACGCGCAAAAACATACAGGTCTTTTTAGAAGATGAATGTCTAAGCTCTATCTTGTACAAGACTAATGATTAAAATCCTAGCCGCGCCTAAGATTGAGTACGGCTAGGGAAAAGTGATATTAACCAATCACGCTTAAGCCACCCATGTATGGACGTAATACTTCAGGTATTGTGATGGTGCCATCTTGATTTTGATAGTTTTCAAGCACGGCCACTAACGTACGACCAACCGCCAAACCTGAGCCATTTAAGGTGTGCAATAAAGCCGGTTTGTTATCGACTTTGCTACGGTACCTGGCTTGCATTCTACGGGCTTGGAAATCTTTCATGTTCGAGCAAGATGAAATTTCACGGTAAGTATTTTGCGCCGGTAACCAGACTTCAATATCAAAGGTTTTGCTTGAACCAAAGCCCATATCACCAGTACATAACACCATGGTGCGGTACGGTAATGCTAGTAACTGTAATACTTTTTCAGCATTTGCGGTGATTTCGTCAAGCGCTTGCATTGAATTATCTGGATGAACAATTTGCACTAATTCTACTTTGTCGAATTGATGCTGACGGATTAATCCGCGGGTATCACGGCCGTAAGAGCCAGCTTCACTTCTGAAACATGAGGTTAATGCGGTCATTTTCATCGGCAGTTCACTTTCATCCACAATCATGTCGCGCACATAGTTGGTTAATGGCACTTCTGCAGTGGGGATAAGAGATAAACCTTGGCCTTCTTCTGTGGCCGGTTTAGTGTGGAATAAATCTTCACCAAATTTAGGTAACTGACCTGTACCTAATAAACTGTCTTCATTAACCAATAGCGGTACATATGTTTCGGTATAGCCGTGTTCAGTGGTGTGTAGGTCTAGCATAAACTGACCTAAAGCACGATTTAAACGGGCAATTTGGCCACGCATAATAATAAAACGTGAACCGGTAATTTTTACCGCACTTTTAAAATCTAATCCACCTAACGCTTCACCTAAATCAAGATGATCTTTGACTTCGAAATCGAATACTTTTGGGGTACCCCACCGGCGTACTTCTACATTGTCATTTTCATCAGCACCCACGGGAGCCGATTCGTCTGGCAAATTTGGCATGCTCATGGCGATGCTATTGATCTGTTGCAACAACTCAGCAAGCTCAGCCTTCTTTGCATCTAACTGCGCACCTAAATCACCCACTTGCGCCATAATGGAACTGGTGTCTTCGCCGCGCGCTTTAGCTTGACCAATCGACTTCGATATCGCATTACGCGAGGCTTGTAAGTCTTCGGTAGCCACTTGAAGCGATTTACGCTTTTCTTCAAGCTTGGTCAAATTATCGACTTCAAGAATAAAGCCACGAGTGGCTAAACGCTCGGCGGTGATGTCCAGTTCATTACGCAAAAATTTTGGATCTAGCATGTTGTCAGTTCTTTTTAGTTAAACGCGAGAAAATATAAGTTGTTGACCTAAATACACCATAAATAGACATAAGGAGACATTCAACAACACATTTAAAATAGCTTTATGCCATAAGCCTTCTTGCAGCAGCAGTAAGGTTTCATTCGAGAAAGTCGAAAACGTCGTTAACGCGCCCAATAGGCCAATGCCAATAAGCGCTTTAATTTCAGGGCTAATATGACTTAATTGCCCCATCGCATAAACGGCGCCCATTAAAAACGATCCCAATAGATTGACTAACAGTGTACCAAAAGGAAAACTGCTTCCAAATAGCTGGATCATAAAAATTGACAGAAGATAGCGTAAAACTGCACCAATTGACCCACCTAGTGCCACCAAGAACACATTAGTCATAGCGTTTGTCCTCGCTTTGTTGATCAAGTTGGTTTAACTGCGCTAATTTATCTTGAATGCGTTTTTCAAAACCTCTATTAGTAGGCTGATAAAATTGGCTATGTTGCAATGATTCAGGAAAGTAATTCTCCCCAGCAGCATAAGCACCCGGTTCATTATGAGCATAACGGTATTCTTTGCCAAAGCCGATTTCTTTCATCAATTTGGTCGGGGCATTGCGAAGGTGGTTCGGCACAGGCTCGTGTCCAGTTTGCTTAGCTAACTCACGCGCAGCGTTAAATGCGCTATAAACAGCATTACTTTTAGGCGCACTAGCTAAATACAACACCGCCTGAGCAATGGCGCGCTCACCTTCAGCGGGCCCAATACGGTGGTAACAATCCCATGCATTAAGTGCAACGGTCATGGCGACAGGATCGGCGTTACCAATGTCTTCAGAGGCAATGGCTAATAAACGTCGTGCAACATACAAGGCATCGCCGCCACCTTCTAAAATGCGGCAATACCAATACAAAGCGGCATCGGGAGATGATCCTCGCACCGACTTATGCACTGCAGAAATTAAATCGTAAAATTGATCGCCATTTTTATCGTAACCCGCAGCTTGATGCCCCGCGACTTGAGTGAGCATGTCGGTGGTAAATGCGCCACCATCACTGACTAAATCACTCATTAGCTCAAGTAAATTAAGGGCTTTTCGTGCATCGCCATCACTAATGTCGGCTAATTGCTTGGCCACATCTGCAGGTAATGTTAACTGGCGTTTGCCCAAACCCCGTTCTTCATCGGTTAATGCTTGGGTAACAATCAAACTTATTTCGTCTGGTGTGAGACGATTAATCAGGTAAACCCGCGCCCGGGATAATAAGGCATTATTGATTTCAAATGAGGGGTTTTCGGTGGTGGCGCCAATAAAAATGACCGTACCGTCTTCAATAAAAGGTAAAAATGCATCTTGCTGGCTTTTATTAAACCGGTGGACTTCATCGACAAACAATAAGGTACGTTGACCGCGGCTTTGGGCGATAGCCTTGGCTTGCTCTATGGCGGCCCGGATATCCTTTACGCCCGATGTCACCGCAGAAATACGTTCAACATGGGCGTTGGCATAATGGGCAATTAACTCTGCTAAGGTGGTTTTGCCTGTACCAGGCGGCCCCCACAGTAGCATCGAATGAGCTCGGTTAGCCTCTAACGCCCTACGCAGAGGCTGACCTTCACCTAATAAATGTGCCTGACCAATATATTCGCTAATTTCCCTTGGACGCATACGAGCTGCCAAGGGGCGAAAGTCTGGGGAAAAATCAAAACCTAAATTAGCCATCAAATAACTTAGTTAGTTTGCTTTAAACGTTGATCGTCTATATCAACGTTATCGGGCACGGCAAACTCAAATATATTGGCTTCATCAGGTTTCACCGTGCGTTGCTGAGTCAATGCAAATTGGCTTAGATTACCTTGCTCGTCAGTTAAGTTAAATTTAACTAATTGACTCGCTTCAAAACACACACTTACGGCGACAACATTACTGTTGAGTTTTTTAGGTTGGATATCAAAACAACTTGCTTTAGCGTTAACGGCACGCTTGGTGACTGAATATTTAGCCCATGTGGCTTCATCTCGATGAACCAACAAGGCCATAGGTGATGCATCAACCGCTTGAGCAACATCCATTACTGTGACTTCTTCAGCAAAGGGATTATAAATCCACAAGTTAACACCATCGGCCACAATCAGTGAATCATCAGGCTCAGTTAAATGCCAGTAAAATTGATTAGGGTACGCAAGCGCAAACACGCCGCTTCCACTTTGGATTGGTTTATTGTTAATGTCGGTCACTTGCTGGGAAAATGTCGCATGCAAGCTATCAATATTAGATAGCTTTTCGCGTAATTGGGTTGCGTCATCTGCCATCGCGGCAAAGCAACTTAAGCTCGTTGTCAATAATAGGCTTAATACTATAAAACGTTTATTCATCATCATTCCTATTATGTTCTTGGTGGCGGCGGAGCCAACACTTCACGATTACCGTTGTGGCCTTGAGCCGTCACAATACCTTGTCCTTCCATCATTTCAATAATCCGGGCGGCGCGGTTGTAACCAATTTTAAATTTACGTTGTACGCTCGAAATAGAACCTCGGCGTGTTTCGGTCACAAATGCCACCGCATCATCATATAATGCATCGAGCTCTTCTTCACTATCTGAGGTTTCACCGGGTAACAATACTTGCTCACCATCAGTGGCGCCATTAAGAATTTCTTCAATATATTGCGGCTTACCACGAGCACACCAGTCGGCAACCACTTTATGTACTTCATGGTCATCAATAAATGCACCGTGAACCCGATTTGGCAACCCCGTTCCTGGCGGTAAATATAACATATCACCCATGCCTAAGAGGGTTTCTGCACCCTGTTGATCAAGAATGGTACGAGAGTCAATACGTGATGATACTTGGAAGGCTATACGGGTCGGAATGTTAGCTTTAATCAAGCCGGTGATCACATCAACTGATGGACGCTGTGTCGCTAAAATTAAATGGATCCCTGCAGCACGAGCCTTTTGCGCAATACGCGCTATCAGTTCTTCTACTTTTTTACCGACAATCATGATCATGTCAGCAAATTCATCGACCACCACCACAATAGAGGGCAGCTTTTCTAACGGTGGCGCCTCGTCCTGCATACTTCCAGATGACTTCCATAATGGATCGGGAATGTACTCCCCTTTTGCCGCCGCATCTTTAATTTTGATGTTGTAACCTTTAAGGTTACGCACACCTAATGCTGACATTAACTTGTAACGACGTTCCATTTCACCCACACACCAACGCAATGCATTAGCCGCTTCCTTCATGTCGGTAACCACTTCACAGAGTAAATGCGGAATACCTTCATATACTGACAATTCGAGCATTTTAGGATCAATCATAATAAAGCGGACATCATCTGGGCCCGATTTATACAATAAACTGGTGATCATCGCATTCACACCTACTGACTTACCAGAACCTGTGGTTCCTGCAACCAATAGATGAGGCATCTTGCCTAAATCAACCACAACCGGCTCGCCAGCAATGTCTTGACCTAACACCATAGACAATGTCGATTTGCTATTTTTAAAGACCTCAGAATCAAGTACATCACGCATAAATACGGTTTCACGGAATTTATTAGGTAACTCTAAACCTACGTAAGCTTTGCCTGGAATAACTTCCACAACACGCACGTTTTCCGATAATAGTGAACGGGCTAAATCTTTTGATAGATTGGTAATTTTAGACGCTTTAACCCCTGGAGCTAATTCAAGTTCAAAGCGAGTGATCACAGGGCCTGGATAAACCCCCACTACATTAGCGATGATGTTAAAATCGGCCAGTTTTATTTCAACCAATCGTGCTACTTGTTGTAATTCTGCTTCACTGATTGGATTTTTCTTACGATCAGGGACGTCGAGTAAGGTAATACTCGGTAAAGGATCCATTTTTTGACGAGTTTGCTGAGGCCCTTGACCATCAATCATCACGACGCCATCAACAATTTTAGCTTCTTTTTTCGGTTTTTGTTGTGCGACTAATGCCGCTGCCGAATGAGGCTTATTAGCGACTTCCTTAGATGGCTCATCCTCCATATTCAGGTTATTGACTTCATCATCAATGTTGAAGTCAATATCATCTTTAGTCGCTACCCAAGGAGCAAAATGAGTATCGTCATTATCGACTTGCATCGACGGTTCTTGTCGAACATCAATATCAAGATCTTCATCATCAATGTCTGACACGGTAATATCTTCAGTGGGTTTAGCCTTACGACTAAAAAAGCTGCGTTTCTTTTCAACAACAGGTGGACTCACTGCTGCTGGCTTAACGTGAATAGGTGCTGGGATAGACTTCTTTGGTTGATCCTGTGATGGATCATTTTGTTGATCAATTTCATTGCGACGTTGGGTAAACTTATCAACTAATGACATAAAACCTTTAGTATCTTCGGTCTCACGTTCACGTTTTAATAATCGAGGCAGTGTCCATAATTTCTTTGCGCACCAAATAGAACCTAATCCGGTTAACTCAATAATAGTCAACCAACTAATCCCCGTTGCTAAGGTGAAACCGGCACCAATAAAACACATCAATAGCAATGTGGTACCTAGCTTATTAAAGTACGGCAGCATGGCTTGACCAATCACATCACCAGCAACGCCACCAGCGGAAAACACAAACATATCGTCGGCATTCATACTGACCAGTGCAGCCAAAGCCAGCAGCATCAAAATAAACCCGATAATTCTTAGTCCAACTGAAAAATAATCTATTTCGAACAATCGATGGGCACGATTAAAAATAAACCAACCTGTGGTGGCAATCATAATAGGAATTAAAAAGGCGATGAACCCAAAAAAATAAAACAACACGTCCGCAGTCCAAGCTCCGACAGCGCCGGTCCAGTTATGAATTTCACCTTGAAAATGCGACTGGCTCCAGCCTGGGTCACTTGGATTGAAACTGGATAACGCCAATAGAATATATGTTGCAACCATGCAACATAAAATAAGGCCACCTTCGAGCAATCGTTGAAGACCGCTGAGTGTTTTTAGACTATTTTCCTGAGTCAAACGAAAGCTTCCATAAAAAGTGAAAAATAAGGGTTAAGATAACAGAATATCACTGTATTTGCAGTGATTATGCACCTTGATTGAATCAAGCTCAATCGATTGTAATGCCGAATTAATCCTGAAACTGAAAAGCGATGGGGTTTAGTCTCAAGTTGATGATTTTATATTCGAAAATGTGTAGGTTGAATATCAAGGGTGACGTTCACCCCCCATAAGTGACGACAGATTTATCACTGAGACGCTAAAGATTTGGCTGCAAATGAAACGCTACTATTTAACCTAAGTTGTACAGTGCAACTTTATTGGTTTGCTTCACTTCTTCCATGACGACATAAGTACGAGTATCTGATATTGATGGCAGTTTCAATAAGGTTTCACCTAATAATCGTCTATATGCAGACATATCTGACACACGAGTCTTTAATAAGTAGTCAAAATCACCAGAGACTAAATGGCACTCTTGAATATCATCAAGTAATTGTACTGCACGATTAAAACGGTCAAAAATATCTGGAGTATCACGATTAAGGGTGATCTCAACAAACACTAATAAAGACGCACCGAGAAAATGCGGATTCACCAATGCGGTATACCCATTTATAAACCCCTGTTTTTCAAGCCTTTTAACTCTTTCCAAACAGGGTGTAGGACTTAACCCTACTCGTTTTGATAGCTCAACATTTGAAATGCGACCATCCAGTTGAAGTTCATTTAATATATTGCGATCAATACGGTCTAAATCATTCACTGAAAAGCTTTTACTATTTACCATATATTTAACCTTGTTTTGTCCTTAAAACAATATTTATATCTATTAAAGGAGCAACTTCAGCAGCATAATCTGCTTAAGCAGCACTATACTAGAGTCCCCTGGAATAAGCACGTTCAGGTCACAATTAATAACAACTAAACCCACTTAACGTGGGTTTTATGTCAATCGAGGCTCAAAGATGATTATTGGTGTTCCAACAGAAATCAAAAACCACGAATACCGTGTAGGCATGGTACCTTCAAGCGTACGCGAATTAACAATAAAAGGTCACGATGTTTTTGTTCAATCAGATGCGGGCGTTGGTATTGGATTTACCGATCAAGACTATACTGATGCAGGCGCCTCGATTTTAGCTACTGCAGCTGAAGTGTTTGCTAAATCAGACATGATTGTAAAAGTAAAAGAGCCACAAACAGTTGAACGTGCAATGCTACGTCACGACCAGATTTTGTTTACTTACCTTCACCTTGCACCTGATTTACCACAAACAGAAGAGCTAATGACCAGCGGTGCTGTTTGTATTGCTTACGAAACCGTAACCGATGATCGTGGCGGCTTACCTTTACTCGCACCAATGTCAGAAGTGGCTGGTCGTATGTCAATTCAAGCTGGAGCTCGCGCGCTTGAGAAATCATTGGGTGGCCGAGGCATGCTGTTAGGCGGTGTGCCTGGTGTTGAACCAGCAAAAGTGGTCATTATCGGCGGCGGTATGGTCGGTACTAACGCTGCGCAAATGGCCGTTGGTATGGGTGCTGATGTGGTGGTATTAGATCGCAGCATCGATGCTTTACGTCGTTTAAATATTCAGTTTGGTTCTGCGGTTAAAGCGGTTTACTCAACAGCTGATGCGATAGAACGTCATGTTTTAGAAGCTGATCTTGTAATTGGTGGTGTATTAGTACCGGGTGCTGCGGCGCCAAAATTAATCACTAAAGACATGGTCAAGCGTATGAAACCTGGTAGTGCAATTGTTGACGTCGCTATTGACCAAGGTGGCTGTGTAGAAACATCACACGCAACCACTCACCAAGATCCAACTTACATTGTTGATGATGTTGTCCATTATTGCGTGGCTAACATGCCTGGCGCGGTTGCACGTACTTCTACGTTTGCATTGAACAACGCAACCCTTCCTTACATTATTAAGTTAGCCAACCAAGGTTACAAACAAGCATTATTAAATGACAAACATTTATTAAACGGCTTAAATGTTATCCACGGTAAATTGGTTTGTAAAGAAGTGGCTGAAGCATTAAACCTTCAGTTCACTGAACCAAAAAGTATGCTTAACTAAGTTTACTTAATTCAATAAAAATGCCGCATTAACCAATGCGGCATTTTTTATCTCCAAGACTAACCTTATCAATATGGATTTAATCTATAACTTCACCCCCTTCTGTTCAAGGCGGTTGAGGTTTTATCCGATGATTATGATGCTGGAATCAATTCAGATTACTTGGCTAACAAATCAAAAAAGGCTTCTTGTGGCATAGGTTTATAAAAGTAATAACCTTGTACCGCTTCAATATCTTGTTGCTTAATATAATCAAGCTCAACTTGGGTTTCGACCCCTTCGACGACAATCGCCAGGTCTAACGCCCGGCTCATGCTAACAATCGCTTCAATGAGTGCTTTATGACGCGGACCCGATGATATTTTTTGAATAAATGATTTATCAATTTTTATTTGATCCACTGGGAAATTGGCCAAATAAGATAATGAGGAATACCCCGTACCAAAGTCGTCGACTGAAATTTGCATACCCCGATGTCTAAGCTCAGTCAGTAATTGATTAATAGTCTCTTGCTGCTTCATCATTAATGATTCAGTTATTTCAAGGGTAATCAATGAGTAAGGAAACTCATCCAAACCAAGCTTTTGTTGTATCACATCAAAATAGGCTAAAAACCGCTGCTGTAAATCCGGGGTCCAAAATTCTATGGTAGAAACATTAATGGATAGTGGAATGGCAAGATGACGTTTTTGCAATGCCACGACAGTGGTAAGCGCTTGCATTCTAACCCATTCACCGATTTGAACAATGAGGCCGGACTCTTCAGCAATAGGAATAAATTCATCTGGCGAAATAAATTGACCATCATGTACCCAACGCAATAATACTTCCGCTTTAATGATTTGACCACTAAATGGATTCACAATCGGTTGATAATATAGCTCGAATTCATCTTGGCTTAGTGCCGTTTTGAGGTATAAGTGAAGTTCAGCATTTCGTTCTGCATCTTTTTGTATTTGCTGATTAAAAAACTGCAGGCAATTACGCCCTTGGGCTTTAGCATTATACATGGCTTGAGTAGCGCAATTTAATATTTGTTCAACATTATCTGCATCATAAGGAAATCGAGCGAGACCAGTACTCATTGATAGCATCATATCTTGACTACCAACAATAAAATGTTTTTTCAGTTCATCAGTTAGATTATTAAACAAGCTAATCAATGACTCTGTAGACATTTTACCTGGCAAAACTAAGGCAAATTCATCGGCCGCAATACGTGCAATGAGAACATTCTCGGGGATAACACTCAATAAACGCTGGGCCACAAATTTTAGTACCAGATCACCGTTATCATGTCCGATCGTGTCGTTAATTTGCTTAAAATGATCGATGTCCATCAACATTAAATTAAATTCTTGCTTACAACCATTTACGTTGTTATTTGAATCTATCATGGTTTGTAACGTATTGAATAAATACTTTCGATTAGATAATCCGGTCAATTGATCATAGTTTGTTTGAAAATTAATTAATTTTTCAGCATTTTTACGAGCTGAAATATCAGTAATCAGCCATGCGAAACAATTTTGTTGAGTAAAGCTATCTCTAATAACCGTCACGGTAAGAGCAATATCAATAATATCATTATCGCTTTTAAGGCCTTTCAACTCCCCTTGCCAAGCCTGCCCTCGGTTTAAATTTTCAAATAAATCAGCAACCACATGATGCTGAGAATGGCTTAAAAAACGATGAACATCAAAGAGTTTCAGGTTTGAATAATAGGTAGATGTTAGCGATTTAAAAATGGGATTAACGGATAAGACTGAGTTGTCTTCAGTGGTGATCACAAGCGCGATGGGCAGGCTGTTAAAAATTTGCCGACTTAACCGTTCAATGTACATTCCACGACTTCGATCAATGGCTAAACTTGCCAAACGTGCCGCTTCTTGTATTAGGTATAAATCTTGCTCTGATGGCGATTTAACCGTGTCATAGTACATGGCGAAAGTGCCCAATACCTTTTGATTACTGTCTTTTATAGGCTCAGACCAACACGCTTTCAATCCCGCTTTTAATAGTAATGCTTTATAATCTTTCCAATTAGGATGATGCTCGATATCTTCAACAATGACACTTTCACACGTAAATGCTGCAGCCCCACAAGAACCAATATTGGGACCAATTTCGATGCCATTTATAGCATTATTATATTCTTCAGGAAGATTAGGAGCCGCACCCGATAATAGCCGTTTACCGTCATCACTGAGTAAAAGTACTGATGCCCGAGTTCCTATTTTTTGTGCTTCAATCAACAAGACTAAGTCATGAAGTATTTCGCCTAACGGAAGGCCCTGCAATACCATATCAAGTATTGTACTGTAGCGTTCAACACTTGATTCACGAAAAGAATGTTGGTTGATCTCTTCCATGAAGTGATTAATATCTGTCCCTATATCCATAACGCTCCATCATCACGGCAAATGCTTAAAAATACATTTTCTAATGTAACTATTAGATTATGCATTTATAAGAACTTTATCAACGATTTATTATGAATTTGTTAAAAAAGTGCCTTTTATCAGTAAATAATTATCCATAAAAAAAAACAGTGCAGAAGATTTGCACTGTTTTTTGTTATCTACCATCAATATGATGACTCTAAAAATCAATAGCCATGAATAACTATTCAGCTATACGTTCCATTTTAGCTAAATAGAAACCATCAAATCCACGTTCTGAAACCAAGATGTTTTCATCCTCGATAAGCGTAAACTGCGGGTTTTCAGCGAGAAACGCATCGATTTGATGACGGTTTTCTTCTGGCATAATAGAGCATGTCGCATAAATGAGCATTCCGCCAACTTTGACCATACGGCAGTAACTCTGCAAAATATGCTTTTGCAATTCAACCAGCACCGGCAAACGCTCCGGCGTATCACGCCATTTAGAATCAGGATTACGTTTTAACACCCCAAGTCCCGAACAAGGCACATCTAATAACACTCGATCGGCCGATAATTTCAGACGTTTAATGGTTTTAGAGCTAGCGATAATCCGCGTTTCAACATTATGTGCGCCAGCGCGTTTAGCCCGAGTTTTAAGGTTATCGAGTTTCCATTGCTCAACATCCATCGCAAGCAAACGACCTTTACCTTGCATTTGTGCTGCAATATGTAAGGTTTTACCACCCGCACCCGCACAAGCATCGACAACCCGCATTCCTGGTTTGGCACCCACAGCGTCAGCAACCAATTGTGAACCCGCATCTTGCTGTTCAAACCAGCCGTCTTTAAATGCATCGGTTCGAAATAGTGCTGAGTCTGATGTAACCTCAATAGCAGAAGCAACATCACTTACCACTACGGCAGTTACG
The DNA here is from genome assembly GCF_040310185.1 of Shewanella sp. T24-MNA-CIBAN-0130. Lineage (NCBI taxonomy): Bacteria > Pseudomonadati > Pseudomonadota > Gammaproteobacteria > Alteromonadales > Shewanellaceae > Shewanella > Shewanella sp. T24-MNA-CIBAN-0130. The sequence goes on from NZ_JBEOPP010000008.1 coordinate 59,681, forward strand.
CCTTCTTTTTTAAGTCTTTCAATAAGGGATTCGCGATTACATTTCAGTTCATTCACGCGTAAATAACGCTTTGGCTGCTCTGCTAGTGCTGCACGTTCAGCGGGCCATTTATCACCTAACTGTGCTTGACCTATGATTTCTAACCATTCTGGACAGCCATCCCATAGCACAGGGTCTGTTTTTGCTTGTTCAAGATTAGCACTAAATGCCGCCTGCTCAATTTGCAATGAATACTGCATTTTAGGTAAATCTAAGCCATGAAAAACATGCCAACCATTGAGTAATTTAGATCCTAAACGATCAAACTCTTCCGGTTTAATATCAACCAGAAAACAATATAAGTTTAAGCGACGTAAAATATCGCCAGTGACTTGCGTGATCCGTGCTTGCTCTGATGGGTTAAGGGTTAAACCAGAAAAATGCTCTGAATAGGCTCTATCTAATGGTTTTCCTCGGGTTAACACCATGGTTAGTACATTTAATACCAACTCTGATGAACTGCCTGACAACGGATAAGTCAACATGGGGGCTCTCTATCTAATATAACAATCAATTTAAAAACGTGCTGATCATAGGGATTAAAGCTGTTGATAGCAAGGCCATATCAGGCTTTACTCCTCACTTTGACAGCATAAACTAGCCAATCATTCTACGTTTATAGGTTTTTCTGTGAATGAGATTTTGTAACATCAAGCGCACTTAATACGCTGAATTTAACCCGTCCCCTTTCACAACTGCGTGATGTTATGTTCACTAATGCAAAGAATAAAAAAAGCGGCCCGAAAGCCGCTGATGATTAATCCTAAATATCGATTAGTCTTTTCCACTCAACCAGTCTGTATAAGACTGACCCTCAACCTGGGCAAACTCATCCATTCCTAGTAGTAAACCAAACCGACCTTGTTTAAAAGGGAGGTAAGTTGCATCCTTGAAAGGTATCGCCATCAATGTGCGGTAGTCAGGGTAATGCTTTGCTGCTGGCGGAATGGTTTTAGGCCAAACAGGATCTTGGGCGAAATTATAATGCCGATAAAAAGGCAAGCCGTCTTCTTCGCGTAAGGCATCCAATAAATAGCGTTTATTGCGTAATACCCGCTGGTTTTTCGACATCCTATTTCGTATGGAAGGGACTCCACCAAAAGCACATAAGGCTCTGGCTTGGCGGTATCGATTAACAACACCTTATACTGTAATTGGCACTGGTCGGTACCCACAAAATCGGCGCTACAGAGCAAGTCATATTGGTAGGCATACACCGGCTCATCAATATTAAAGCCCATTTCAGCCATAAAGTCGATTGTTAACATGGGGGTTAAACTCACCCTTTGTACTTGCTCTGCATGGTAAGGCGTGTCACTAAAACCCAAGCTTGTTAAACGCTGCCCAATAATGGCAAACACATCTTTAGCACTGCTAGGCAGCGGGCAGATAAAACTATCAAACCACACAGAGAGCTCTACTCTTTGATTTTCAGGATCGTCAAGAAGCACCTCATCATTCATGATAAAATCCAACCAAGCTAGATCGCTATCCTGCGATGCTAGTTGCCAAAAATCGGTTAGCTCTGGGAGTTGGAAGCCATACTCGCTACTATTTATTTAGTCATATATTTACTGACTCTTATTTAGCCACTCTATCTCTTAATTCTATAGACATATCAGGATCATTAATTGCATCAATAATATCTTGCGCCAATTTTGGATTGGTGGCCATGTTGAGTTCAGATTATCAGTCAAATATTCTGACGTTAAATTCAATTTTGATATTCACTGGGACATTTAGCTGAATCAGTAAAATCAGCAATCGAATTTACAAATAAAACTCCAATTTCCTCTATAAGCCAGTGCTCATTTTCAGCAACATATTTTATATTGAAGGATATTGGCATGTTCTCATTATCGAATCCATTAATAGATAAGCACCCGACTTTCTCATTTATTTTTTCAAAGTGTGATTTCTGCTTAAACATGTACTTTTTAAAGAGTAATTGTTCAGTTATTTCAGACTCATCTACGTTCAAATTTTTTATTAAATTTGAACTAAAAAAATCAGATTGCAACTTGTGTAGGTTATCAACACTCACAGATTGATCGTATCGATAATAGCTTGAATATAATAGTCCATTATTCATTTTTACTGCACATGCAGAAAAAAACAATAGCAAAAACAAAGTAATTGATCTCATATTATCTTCCCATTATGCTTTCTAATTCAGCTTCATAAGCCCTATTTCGACCTTTAAGAGCTCTCGCTGCTGAGCATAATAAACCTGAACATGAAGTGATAAGTTCTTCTAAATCAAAATCACCATTAACAGTTAAACTTATGACTGCTAAGTTTACTGTTGCACTATATCCAATATTCATTTCACCTTTATTTTCAAAGCTAATACTAATACGCTTGACCTTAATACCTATTTTCTCAAGAGTTGGTGTCCCGCTGAATGTTAATACACCAGCATTTCCGCTTAAGGTAGCCGTTCCACTCTGATCAACAGTAAGCTTAAAACTTCCTTTTTCAGCCATTATTTTTGTTGTTAAACCTTTATCTTTCGAATATGACGCTTCAATTAATTTAGCAACCGTAATTTTGACTTCAGCTCTAGTCATGCTCATAGTAAAAAACTCCTTTTAAGACACTATTTTTGTTTAGTGTTTATAGTTTCATCTTTAATGGTGTTAATGGTTAGGTAAAAAATCAACCTTAATGTGGATGAAGCTTTCTAATTTTACCCTATCGAAATAGCAAAACAATTATCAATTAGTATGTGATTATCTAAATATGCCGCTCGTTTTTGAAGTACTAATCCTAATTAAATGTTACCCCAATCCAATTCACGCTGTTTGAGCCAAGCAGCATCCTTGCTTAACCACACTTCTTTTGCTAATGCTAATTTTGCCATCTTATTTTACTCCTCAAGCGCTGGGATATTGTCGAGATCGGCGACACGCTGAATATCTTTTTTGTCATGTAAAAAATGCAATGCTAAAGATGCCATCTATGAATACTTGATAAAAGATTCGACATCTTTATCAAAACGGGTAACGTCCACGCTTTCAGGTTAATGGTAGTTAAAGCTGATAGCTGACAGCCGAACCGCGTGCAGCAATCTCCTTAAAAAGTAACCTAGTCTTCCATCCATTCAGGTAGAGGTAACTGCTTAAGCATTGTTTCTATTTCTTCCACCGCATCTTGTGGAATATAAAGCACGGTAAAGGCATCTTCACCATAAATGGTATACAGCCTTTGCGGGCAACGCTGCGCTGACAAGGCTAACATTTTATCGCCTACATCACTGGGCACCCAGTCTGAAGCGTATATATCGTTAATAACCAGCGTTATTTGCTCACCTGAGTCATCAAAAACAGCGGTGGCGGTTTGCCATTCATCGTCAGACTCTACACTGACAAGGGTGATGTCTTTGTCACTAATCAAGGATAAGTAATCATCGATAACATCTGCAAGGTAGTCACTTGGTGGGCAACCTTGTTCACCAAGGGCCATAGTGCCCGCAGGCGCTAAAGCAAACACCAGAAAATCATTAAGCTCAAATGAGTCATCAAACGCTCCTTCTGTTACATTTTCGTCATCCAATGCTAATTGATATTTATTAGCCCATGCCACAACATCCTGACTGCTTAACTTTGACATCTATTTTCCTTAATATTGCTATAAAATAGGCACTAACGCGTTACGTTTCCGCTTATCTCTCTTCAATAACGCTTATGGCACATGCTTAATCGCTGGGGCTGACAATCCATTCCCAACTGACCTTAATATGCGCTTTACGATTACCCGATGCGGTGCTCGACGCTTTCGCCCAATGGGATACTCGGTCCACTAACATATCGAGCATTGGCTCACATGCTAACTTCATGGCAGTAGACCCATGAATGGTTAACTGAATTTGCCCATTAAATTTTCTGTTTTTTTCTTTATTGGTCCAAATTTGTGAGCCATAGCGGGCGGCAATACGTTTGGTGTCAATTTCGGCAAAGCGAATTAAATCATCCACCCTGTTGTTTGAATGCTCATCGGCGTGTATCACTAACTGATAATACTCTGCCTTTTTATCAATCACATGGTGGAGGACTTCGCGCTCGGGGCCTTTTTCTATCTCAATGGTACAGTCGCTTGTGAGTGTCTTAGGGTCAATGACCATTACCCCTGAATCAACTAAATGAAACGCTTGGTCATCACTAAAAATGGAGATGTAACTTTTTCCATTAAGATGAAAGCATCCCGTAGCAGCGCGAAATTGATAGCCTTTTTTAAGCTGGTGTGGCCCGCTAAATAACCTACCATCCATTTGGTAGATGTGCAGTTGATTACCGCCATTACCGGTAAAATACAGATAATGACCGTCGGTCCATAAGCGGCTTTCACTGCGGGGTTGACCTAAAAAACCACCTGTTTCGCTAAAAACCGTCTCCATATCCATAATGTTATAGGGGCTAGCAAACTGCAGCGTGATAGCGCCGCTGGCGGCATCTAAGATAAAACCATGAAGGTCAGTACCCACAATGATTGAATTTTCGTGATGCATCACACTCATCACTGGGTTATCAAAAGTATGTGTCCATAGGGTATTGCCGCTGTCTAAGCACACCAGATTAACGGTATCGCCTGCCCAGGGTTGAAGGCTACTAGGCTCTTCGCGAAAAGACACATAAATTAAATAATTATCAGCAAAAAAACGACTGCGCTGAAAACCTGTAGCTTGAGAGTCATCACACTTTATTGTCCAGCGCTCAGACAGGTCATCTGAAAGCGCGATAATTTGACGAGACTCTTTTACATAAAGCCGCCCATTATGCTTAACGGCATAACCATCATAGTTAAAGATGCGCTCTTCTTGTGTCTTCTTGTTTATTACTTGCCAATAGATATCGTAATCATCATTCTCTATCAGGGTTATATCAAAATCGTTGGAAATAATTATATTAAAACCTTCTGATTCTCTTGCCAGTAACTCTGGTTTCTCAACCAATTTAAATTGATGATTTAAGTGATAACTCTTGTTATAACTTTGATGATCAGTACCAAAGTAAATGACCGGCACATCATCAAGCACATTGATAAAATAAGCACCAATGTCGTATTTTATTATTTTATATTCATCGACATAATTAATGATGCCACAATGTTGATTGGTATGAATATATATAACTGAGTCTGATTCATAAAATCTATTAGAAAACTCAAGGCTCGGAATTAAATTAATACTCATATTGCTTTTACCTCAACGATTTTAGACGTGTTTTCAGTTAATTCTTTAATAAACTTTTTCCATAACAAAAAAATCAGGCCAGCCATTATAAAACAATAACATAATGTACTTTCGAGATGTGCTCAAGCAAGATTGTGAAGGTTCGTTGCTAGAAGGCCGATATGTTATAAGTTTATGGCCGTAGATTGAAAAATGAACCAATTTCCTTCAATAATAGTGATTTTTAGCCACTATGATCCAACCCATTAGAGGATTAAGCTGATTTGGAAGACGTGGTTATTGAAAGGAGTTTTAGATTAGCCAGCTTTTAAATGCTGGCAACAACTGGCAAAGTGTCGTCGCCGTTTTTCTAGATGTTCACAATAGCTAGTGAGTTCTTGAAGTGTACCCACTGGCCCGTGAAATAGCTTTCCAAACTCAGTGGTGAGTTTGAGCCAATGATCCTGAGGGATATTCAATCTTGTGAGTAACTTAGCACTACTAACATTGATAGCGCCACGCTTGTCATCTCGAATAATACGTCCAGTATCATCGACCAGTTCAAGATAATCTTGTAGTGAAAATGCAATGCCTTTAGGTTGATTTTTACGTTCATTGCCAATGAAAGGCAGTAAATTTTTGGGTTGTTCGCCTTTCAAAGCAGCCTTAATTCGCAATTGAATGCTGGTATGGTCTGATTGCTCTGGGTTGTCAGCCATCTTGGCTCTGATAGGATTGAGGTCAACATATGCCATGCAGGCCAATACTGCTACTTCATCAAGCAGGGCCTGAGATTTAAACCTGCCCTCCCAGAAACGCCCTGTACAGTTATCTTCTTGATTTGCTTGTCTTGCTATTGGCTCATTAAGACAGCGCATGAACCAGGAGATATCACACAACCTGCTTCGATAAGTCGCGATGGTGTGTTTTAACCTGAGCACATCATGGGCTTCAACTAACTCACCTTTAACAAACTTTTGGGTTAGCTCATCACCTTTAAACAGCTTATGCCACTGCTCAAGTACTTCTCTGTCAGTCCAATGATTTGCGGTTTCGATATCGATACGTAACACCACGTGTAGATGGTTTGACATCACAGCAAAGGCGGCTACATCAATAGAGAAAACATCAATTAATTCACATAATAGTGATTCTACCCAACCACGTCGATGATCGTAATTTCGACCAGAAAATTTATCATCACCACACAGGAAAGCGCGCCGTACCACACGGCTACAGCAATGGTAAAATGGCGTGTCTTCAACACTAATCTGAGTTCTACGAGGGCGTGGCATAACAAGCTCCAACATCGATAACTTTCTTGAGTTTAGTAGAAGCTTCTAAATCACGCTATTTATCGTGGATGTCCTCATTTAGTTAAAGCAATGCCATAATGGCCATCCGCTAGCTACATTCGACCCCCCCCCATCCACCTTGTACAAAAGTGTACCTCTCAGCGCTAAATTACATCACTTATGAGTATTGATATAACATTGTTAAATCTTCATTATTTGCCATGAAATATCCTTCCATGAATTCATTATTTATGGATGATGTTTTAAAGCTTATCAATAGCGTTCAAATTAATGGAGTATGTAAATGGAATTAACAAACAAGTGGCAACTATCTATCGTTGCTATAGCACTTTCTTTTGTATTAACTGGCTGTGACTCATCTTCCGAGGATGAGGTGATTCAAAACATTGCACCGTTAATATCTGCTAGCGCTGTTGTCACTGCAATTGAAGATAGTGAATACCTGTATCAGCTAACCGTTACCGATCCAGACGATGCCAATGACGGTACGAATTTAACATTCACATTAACCAATCCGCCAGATGGCATGACCATTAACAATACAGGTCTAATTTCATGGACGCCGCTTGAAGGTGTATTAACGTCTGGCACTGTGAGTGTCACAGTCCGTGATGGCGGTGAAGATGAAGCGCAACAAGCTGTACAGGATTTTGATGTCATAGTGACCCCTGTCAACGATGCACCTTTTGTGTCTGCTATCGCAGCGCAAAGTATTGATTCTGGATCAACATTTACTTACCAATTATTAGTCTCTGATGTAGACGATACTGATACTGAAAATGACATTAGCTTTGAGCTAGTCGCCGGACCAACGGGTTTATCGATTAGTCCTTCAGGCTTAATGAGTTATACATCTTCCGTATTAGAAACAATATCAACCGACATTTCTGTACAAGTTACTGACGGTGGTGAAGATGGCGTTGCTCCAGTTCAAGTTAGTTTCAATTTAAATGAAAAGTATTTTTATACTATTTCTGGCACCACAATTAACTATTTTAATGGCGAAGTTATCCCGGATAGTGTTGTGAGTTTGTCTAATGGCAACCTAGTTGTTAATACGACAACCTCTGATGCAGAAGGATTATTCACATCTAAAATTCAAGATATCCAATTAAGTGACCGATTGACTCTTGTTGCCGATGCATCGGATTATTCAGAAGCTGCGTTGAGCATTTCAAGAAATGAGTTAACCCAAGAGCACAATTTACTATTACAACCAGTCCATGCATCTATTAGTTTTGATGCGACTCAAGTCTCTGAGCTAGCTGTTGATGGTAATGTGCTTGTTACCTTACCTGAAAACAGCCTTGTCGACTTGAACGGTAACCTTGTGTCCTCTGCAGTTGTAGCTGAACTAACGGTCATTAACCCGGCTATTGATATTGAAATGATGCCAGGTGATATGCTCACAACAAACAGTGCTAACGAAATTGTGCCAATAGAATCATTTGGTGCTATTACAGTCAGTTTTGTTGATAGTGCAGGTAACAAGCTACAACTCGCTCCAAACAAAGTCGCGCAGATTAAAATACCTGTTGCAGGTACTAATCCCCCCGCGACGATACCGCTTTATTATTTCGACACCACGTCAGGTTTATGGATTGAAGAAGGTGAAGCACTATTATTTTCAGTCAACGATGAATCATTTTATCAAGGTAATGTTAGTCATTTCACTACTTGGAATGCTGATATGATTTACGACACCATTATAGTAAATGGTTGTGTGGAAGACGAAGATGGTAATTTATTAAATGGTGCTCGCGTTATTTCAGACGGACGTGATTACTTGGGGCGCTCACTCACATTCTCTATCGATGATGGCACATTTAGCATCCCGGTTAAGAGTCATTCTACCGTTTTACTTGGTGCAACAATCGAATTTCAAAGCCGTACATCTATTATTAACACTTTTGAAGAGGACATCACCTTAGCTGAGTGTTTAGTGCTATCTGAAGCGTTAACCAAAATAACCTTGAACTGGGGTGAAGCACCCCGAGATTTAGACTCACATCTCTATATCACTGATGCTGAAGGTAATGAAAGCCATGTGTATTATGCCAATTCAGAAGTCACTATTAATGAAACCATCATCTATTTAGATGTTGATGATATAACAAGTTATGGGCCTGAAGTGATTTCTATTCCTCAATTTCCTGTTGAAGGTAGTTACGATTATTACGTAAAGAATTTTTCTGACTCACCAGACATTAACCCAGCGACAACACGCGTTGAATTTATATTTAATAATGAACAACATATATTTAGCCCTCCAACAGATGGTATTACAAAATGGTGGCATGTAGCTAAAATTGAAAAAGATGCTGATGGTCAGTTATTGTTCGCTGCCATCAATGAATGGAGCGAAGAACCGCAGTCGGTGACTGTGCAATCATCACAAAGACAGCAATCAGTTGTTCCAATCAAAAAAATTGAATCAATTGTTAAAGGCATGATTAATAGCAAGTATTACGATAATCATACCAAGTAAATAGCGAGAGGGATTAAGTTAACACTTAATCCCTTTTTTATTCATTATTTAGTTTGTTACTGTCTTTAATGAATTTATCCACTTTACCTTTCTCAAACCTCATCGCCTTCCTCAAACTAGCTTCATTTTTCTCGATTACCTATTCCTGCAGCACCATCAGGGTAATCGGCCGCCCTAGCGTCAAAAGACCATCGGGTACAACAAAATTTTTCTATATTCAGCTGGACGAGGTCTTTAAATAGCCATTTTATGAAGTAACAAGATAACCCCCTTTTTATTTGAGTTGCCAACACCTACGCTCAATTACTGATGAGATGATTTCAACCCAAAAGTCTATGCATTCGGCAATTAATCGCCATAAAATGACTTATAAGCTAAATCTATCACAGCAGAAAAGCTTGTTATTTATCAAGTAGTATATGGGGATGTGGGATTAAGAATACGTGCATCAACCCAGACCTAATTTGATGAGCGGCTCGAAGTAAGGTGTACTTGTGCATTGATTATAAATTTAATGGTTGAAGTAATTGTTTACGTTTTAAGCAATTTTCAACAGTGTCAATGTACCTCCATTCCTATAGATTAAAAGGTATTTGAAGATCGACAAACAACCACTAAAGAGACGAGGAGCATATACCTTGGTTGTAAATTAATACTCTTCTTTTATATGAGAAAGCAAGGTGGCGATATTACAATATGAATATCCGACGAGAGGCGTTTTAGTCACGTCCCTGTGTTGTGTTGTGTTGTGTTGTGTTGTCTGATCGATAGATTTTTGAACTTATCTAAGCTCACTTGTGGGCGGTTTAACGGCGAGTATGTCGCAGGGGAGTTGATTAATCAGCAGTTCAGGAATATGGCCTTTAATTGAGTGGATTAACCCTGTGTGCTCGGCCGCTCCCATGATGACCATATTCACATCGAGTTGATGGGCCTTGATGGGAATAGCATCTTCAGGTAAGCCATGAGCTATGTGACAGTGATATTTTTCAGACAGTAAATCTGCCACTGCGTGATTAAGAATGCTTTGCTGGTTTGCTTGTTGTGACAACATTGAATGAGCATGGGCCCTATCTTCGGTTTCAAAGGCTATACTGTAATTGTCAGCCAAAAAACAATTAATGAAGTGTAAATCATTATTGATGCTGTCTGCTATACCTTTAGATTCATGAATAATGTGATGATTAAAAGCTTGATGGCAATCTTGAGTGTGATTAATGTCTAAGGCGGTCAGCACGTGCCCTTGGGTCTGCCATTGACTGCTATTAACAAACATTACGGGTACCAAGGTTTCTCTTAATAAGTGCCATTCGTCAGCAGAAATTAACTCAGAAATAATGGAGTGATAACGTTTATGAGGCAATACCACAAGATCATAATGTTCTTGTTTTAGTTGATTTAGCACTGCGCGATAAATGGTGCTCGATTGGCAACTGATTTGTTTGCTTGGGTATTTGAGAACTTGCTCTAATCCTTTGGTTGTCAATGTTCGTTTTGACTTAGGTTCAATTACACAGCTTCTTTCTAATAGACGTTTCAACAGGCTAGTTTGGGTAAGCTTTACGGTTAGCAATGTGAGTTTTGCGCGTGATCTACTGGCTAAGATAACGGCTTTGTGAAATGAGCTATTCAGTAGGTTTGGTGTTTCTGTAACAGCTAATATGTGCTCATATGGGTACATGGTAGCGGCCTCCATCGTAATGGTATTAGACCTGTACAATCCTAGTTTAACAGAGGCATTTTCGCCTCATACTTCAGTATTAGTGGATCTCACCCTGACACAGAAAGATTGATTGACACTAACTGAGGGGGCTTTATAGTGAATAGTTAAGCCATCGAACCGGAGTAAAATCAAACATCTACATAATTGTTGCGACCATATTTATTGTTACAATTTTTATCCCACCTTGACCATAAATATTTGCGCCGCAAATGAAGCCAGCCATTTTACTAACTCAATCAACTATCGCAATAAACCCATATTGCAAAATCTAGGCGATTGAGCATTTTCATCCAAGAGTTTGTTTACAAATGCAAACAAAACGACTTGTTAGATGTAAGCAGGACTGTGCGGATTAAATACCGCCTCAGCAGAGGCACTCAATGTGATATGACATCGCATCTGAGTATAAAGTGAGTGTTGTTACATTAGGCCTAAGGAGATCTAAGCCACATGTTGTCAGTGAATGATTTAGTGATTACAAATTTTATCTGCTGCTGTTGTAATACCACCTTCACTAGGGATGAACTTACCTTTGCCTTCTAAAAACTCAATAAGCATCTCAGCGTCCATCTCCGCTGCAGAGCAGGTATGATAACGAGTATCAGCACCAAAGTTAGTATGCATTAACGTTTTAAGCTCTTGCTTTGTTAACGCAGAGCCATGGGTTAGCATCAATTGCATAACTTGATGGCCGTGTACTGATCCAGACATTGTATCTCCAATTAAGGTGTAAATTTATTATACTTTATAGCTTATTTTTTTTTCATAAATACAGATCTCACCCACAAGATCCGAAAAAATATTTTTTTGATGCCCGGATTAAAAAATGATACGGCATACCCACTACATCTGTATAAACGATACCCGTAAAATAAAAAATTAATATTCAACTTAGCATAGCTTTGCGAATAAATATTCGATGAAATCAGCCGTCAGAGTGATGATAAATTTAGCGGCATCTGTTGATTTATTAACGGCCTTTTGCATGGCTTTCGCTTTCTTTTGAGCTTTTTTCGATCTCTGCAAGTGCTGAATAAATTGCTTGAAAGATAAGCCTGTCAGCCTCCACAGTGTCATTATCAGGAACATCCCAGGCCATAATTTCGCGATATTTTTCGACGACTTTACGAATATCTTCAGTGATATTGTCTTGGTAACGTTCAATTTCTATATTTTGTATATCAGACATATAAATACACCTTAACCATAATAAGTTAGAACACAGGAGCTTGAACCGGAACGATTAATATTTCACAACGACTATGATTTTGAACATAATGCGCCACTGAGCCCAATAACTTGTTTATGCCTTTTTTCTTTTTTGCACCAAAAATGGCTAAATCAACATCTTGTGCTTCCAAAAAAGACACAACGCCATAATTTATCTCACCACAAATTACTTTGGTCTCTATGGGAAAATCGGTATCCAAATCGTTTACAAACGCTTTCATCTGAAACTGAGCAGCATCAATAGCTTTTTTGTTTTGATCTTTGATGATATCTAGATCAACAACGTTGTAGCCCACTGGATCGCCATAGAGTGTATAAGCGAGTACTTCTGGAACAACATTGAGTAATGTTAACGAAGCTTGATAGTAGTTAGCTAATTCTATTGCGCGTTTGCATGCATGCTTTGAATACAAGGAAAAATCCACCGCAACCACGATATTTTTATAGGGGTGTAATTGTTCCACCGCCTTTTCAAACTCTTGTTTTTCACGTAACCAGTCCCATGCTTGTTGCAGATTTTCTCTGTTAAAATAACGCACTTCACTAGATATTAAAAAAGGCTTCGCGATTAACGCCATCCAATGTTCCCAAGACTTATCGCCAACCATCGCAATGCGATCAAAATCACTAAGATGTTTCATACCAAACTTAACATCATCTATGGCGGCATCTAAATCCCAGCCGGAAAAATTATCAAACTCAAAAAGTAATGAGATTTTGCCTAATCGTTTAATTTGCGTTTCAAGTTGAGGTAAAAAATTCTGATAATCTGCATCAGTTAATTGTCCTGAAGCTCGTACAGCAATGATATTAGCATCAAATACAGGGATAAATTGCAACATAGGATTTTCCTTCTTTTGCGGATAGTTCACATCCAGAATCAGTTAAAACACACTACTCACTAACTTCATCTTAAAACCTTTTTTTATAGAGCTTATTGATCAATGACAACATTTCAGAATGAAACGTTTCATGATGTTACAATTTAGTGTATTGAATTTGCTCTTACCTTTCCTGATTATATACCAGCTTCAAAAACCTCACGGCCTTGGGTCTTGCCCTGTCTTTGCCATGAGCTCTTCGTGTTCATCATCACGCGCCTCATGGGCCAGGAAACTCGGAGGACCCATCTAAGCCATTGAAAGAATAATTAATTGCATTTTAATTTTAGCAACTCTATCAAGGCTTCAGCAAGTTCTTTTCCTAGAGTCTTATTTAAGCTAATTATAGCGCATGTTCAGCATTTATTTATGCCTGTTGCTGATGCTCAGAGAGATGTTCATCCGTTGTATATTCTTGTCGTTGTTATTTAATTTTTTTTCAAACCCATAAATTGAGCCATGTTTGAATCCATAATATTTGGTTAATCACATCAATGGTAAACCTAGAAAACGAAGCAAAACGAAGCAAAACGAAGCAAAACGAAGCAAAACGAAGCAAAACGAAGCAAAACGAAGCAAAACGACGAAGCCTAAAACACCCATCGCACTCATCCTATAAGATAACTTTTGATACTTTTATTTCGATAGCTTTTATCTTTATTCAAACGTACAAATTGAACGGGATTTATCAATAGGTTGGGCTCTGAAAAGTTTAATTTAAGCAATTAGGTAAATTCAAAGCAGCACAAACTGTTTGATAACAATAAAGGGGGGAGTAAGAGGTATTATTTGAAAATTAAGTTTTCAGCACCCAACCATCGTTGCCGGTTTGTTGAGCCTTATCGTGGTTTCCGCTCTCGATTTTCAAACAGTGATCAACATACGTCATACGCACTAATGCTGCAGCTTGGCGAGTAATGTTGGATTATTTTAATAGAAAATATCGGGATAATCTATTGTGGTGTTTTGGGTTTTATTAGCCTAGGGTAGAGATATTGTATTTGTTGTTTCAACATATAGCTGATTTTTAGCAACTGTTGAATGAATGTTAGGAAGTTCACATCATGCCCCATCCGCAGTTACTGCAACAACTTCAAGACGTTGTAGGTCAAAATCAAATCATTATAAATAAGCAAAAATCACGCCGATTTCGCTTTGGTTGGCGAACTGGCGGCGGTGATGCGCTTGCGGTGCTCAAACCGCAGTCTCTGCTGGTGTTATATAAGGCCTTGCAAGTGTGTGTTAACCACAAAGTTATTATTATTATGCAAGCGGCTAATACAGGGTTAACAGAGGGCTCCACACCCAGTGGTGATGATTATGACCGACCTATTATTATCATCAATACGTTGGCAATGGATCAAGTTTCTTTATTGGAACAAGGTCAACAGGTTTTAAGTTTTCCAGGGGCAACCTTGTTCAGCCTAGAGACGTTGCTAAAACCAATTAAGCGTACGCCTCATTCGGTGATTGGTTCTTCGTGTTTAGGAGCATCCGTGGTCGGTGGCATAGCCAATAATTCGGGCGGCGCGTTAGTCAAACGAGGTCCAGCGTATACTGAGATGGCGTTGTTTGCGCGGGTTGATGAACAGGGTGAACTACAACTGGTTAATCATTTAGGTATTGAGCTGGGTGAGACTCCTGAAGAGATATTAACCAATTTGATGACGGGTAATTTTGCTAAGGAAAACTTGGCGCCAAGCGATGCTCAGCGTTCAGATACAGAATATCAGCACCGTGTCCGTCAGGTAGATGAAAACAGCCCTAGCCGCTACAACGCCGATCCAAGGCGTTTATTTGAAGCCAGTGGCTGCGCAGGCAAGTTAGCTGTTTTTGCGGTCAGGTTAGATACTTTTGCCGTTGCTGAGCAAGAGCAAACATTTTATGTTGGCACTAACGATCCCTTAGTATTGGGCAGGCTCAGACGGGAAATTTTACAACAATATAAGCATTTACCAGAGGTGGGCGAATACTTACACAAAGATATTTTCGATATCTCTGCCCAGTATGGCAAAGACACATTTTTGAGTGTGAAACACTTAGGCACGGATCGTTTACCTAAGTTGTTTGCATTAAAAGGCCGAATAGATGCCGTGTGTAAATCGTTACCCTTTGTGTCTTCTCATTTAAGTGATTGGCTTATGCAACTTGCCAGTCGATTTTTTCCGCAACATTTACCGCCGCGTATTTTGCAATATCGAGCCAAATACGATCATCACTTAATTTTGAAAATGAGCGAGCAAGGTATTGCAGAAGCGAGAACTCATTTGACTGGCTTTTTTGCCGAGCAAGAAGGTGACTTTTTTGAATGTGATGCACAAGAAACACAAGCTGCCGTTTTAAACCGTTTTGCAGCCGCAGGTGCTGCTATGCGCTACCATACCTTATATCAAAAAGACGTAGGTGATTTATTGTCGTTAGATATAGCACTAAGACGGGATGATATTGACTGGTTAGAACAACTTCCGGAAGCATTGGAACAACAGCTTGAAATGAAGCTCTACTATGGGCACTTTTTCTGTCACGTTTTTCATCAGGATTACATTTTGAAAAAAGGTGCAGATCCTAAAGAAGTGAAGAAAAGCATGCTTGAATTGCTCAATAAACGCGGCGTTAAATACCCTGCTGAGCATAATGTGGGCCATTTGTATGAAGCAGAGCAAACTCTTAAAGACTTTTATTTAACTCTCGACCCAACCAATACATTCAACCCCGGTATTGGTAAAACTGAAAAAAACCAGCGTAATTGTAGTTGCCAACATTAATCTGTTGCCAAGATCCCGTTCCTTATGCAAAACAGCCCTCTACACAAAGGGGGCTGATATTTACCTAAGAATTGATGTCTGTTCACAGAGTCTAACTATTACAACGACTTTCGCATTGGAATACAATCCAAACGGATCCCCCGCGGTGAATGATAAGTTGACACTTCATCACCAACAAAACCACAGGCGCGATAAAATGATGCGGCATTTAGCGTGGATTCGAGTTGTAATAATTCAAGACCGTTCTCCAAGGCTCGGCATTCAAGAAATACCAACATTGACTTTGCAGCCCCTTGTCCAAAATTGTCAGGGTCGACAAAAATAGCGTCTATCATGCCCGTTTCAAGATTAACTTTACCGCATCCGATAACACGATCCTTGAATAGCGAAACATAGAAGTTCGCTACAATATCATTAATCAATGCCTCAGAGATGTCGCCTTGTGTCCATAATGCCAACTGCGATGAGCTGTAAAATCCGATGCATTTTTCAATAATAGCTCGGTTTCTCATGGTGTAAATAGATTGAACGTCAGACTCTAGCGCTTTCCTGATTATCATCGTAAATGACCTTGAATTAATGATCTCATGAATGTGATTTATTGACTTGATAACCGGCATCAATAATTGAATAAATCACATTCCAGCATTAACAACATAACGCTTAGCGCTTGTTTTAACAACTGTATTACTCATTAGAACTAGTCTGCGTTATCTAAAACTAAACCAATAGATTAATCGCGTTACAGCCAAGCTTAAAGCTGCAATAATAATGCTATGCGCAGTAACAGATTGATTATTCGACTACGTTATCCGCTTCATGTTTAATTTACTTCTAATAGGATTTACCGATGCGCGCTTTTGTAGTTCGAGCCAGAGCGGCTCCAGTTGATAGTCAGCAGTTTGTGGCGAGTATAGGCCAAGAGGCCCATACTGAAATTTTAGCCCATACCTTAATGAACACCATCTTTGTGGCCCAGTCTCATCGGGATGATGTTATTGTTTATTTAGTATTAGAAAGCACCCAAGATTTTTCTCGCACCATCTGTTTCCGTTCAGGTGAACTGGGTCATATAGGCGGCTTCCATGAGCAAAATTTAACCAATAAAATTGCCAAAGCCTTAACCGCGTCAAAGGGCATGACGAAAGAGCAATTGCGTGTGGTTGAGCCCGGCATTACGGTACGCACTGTGAGTTTTGAAAAGCTAGTGCAAGAGTTAGCCGAAGAATATCAACTGTATATGTTGGAGAAAAAAGGCACCCCAGTGCGTGACATAGAGTTTGCACATAATCCTTGTTTTCTACTCACCGATCATATTCCTATGCCTAAAAAGAGCTTTAATAGCTTAAAGCGACTCGGTACTCAACATATAAACTTAGGGCCAAAAATGCTATTCGCGTCTCAATGCGTGGTGTTAATCCATAATGAGTTAGATATACGGTTGTAAATCAATACGATTGGATCAAGGACCTGCAGTTGATGGATAATTTACGTCAATTAACGCTAAGCTTGTTGAGCTTACATAACAGACAAATCCTATCAATAAAGCTTAAACCTTAGTCTCCGTCGTCCTTGCTTTCTAATGGATGTCTTACCTTTTTGGCAATTTATTATGCCCTATTCCGCTACCTTGTGGATTGCCGCAGGTATGCGGTGACTTATGGCTTCCGACATCACTCAGTGGCATTACGATATGCTCATACCCGCTAATTTTTTCGTCAAGAATGCAAAATTAGATTTTGACGCCTCTCAAATAACCCGCCCAGGTCCCAAACAACACCGAAAGCCGACGAGATAAAACACTAAGTCGAAACGAGATTTGCGGCTGATGTTAAACGCTAACTTTTTAGAATGAGTCCGTGATGAAGTGGTTGATGTTCAAGACCCACACATTCGCAACCGTGTTATATTTATTGATGGCCAAACTCTTGAGCTAAACTGATGAGTTAAATGTTAATGTTGCGCAAAAGATAGCAGAAATGCGCCGGGTTATAATCTTTAGCGTAATGAAGGTTATGGTTTATTTATTGCTTGAAAATTCCACGCAAGTAGCGAGTTTGATAAGGGTTTATTATCCCTTGAGATAGCCAAGTGATCAGCCACGTTAACAACCTTTTTATCAGCTTGTACCATAATGCCGTTGTTGATCAAATCGGCATTAATGTTTAGGCTTAAATAAAATAAAATCTTGTTAATTCAAGGCTGTTTTGTTACAAATGCACTAGATTAAAAAAAATTAACGTTAAGGAATAACGAATGGATTGGTATGTAAAGGTTTTAAAACAGTATTTCGATTTTAGCGGCCGAGCACGTCGTAAAGAATACTGGATGTTTGCACTGATCAGCATGATCATTAGTATTGTGCTGACCTTATTGGATATGGGTGTGGGCTTATACAGTGAACTTTATGGTGCTGGATTATTGAGTTCTATTTATTCACTCGCCATCGTCATTCCAAGCATCGCAGTGAGTGTTCGTCGTCTTCACGATACTGACCATTCTGGTTGGTGGTTATTATTAATGTTTATCCCGCTGCTTGGTGCATTAATTCTGCTCGTCGTGATGTGCTTTAACAGTAAAGATGATAACGAATACGGCCCGAATCCAAAAGCAGAACCAAACCTTGGTGAGAGTGATGACTTAGCCGTTTAATCTTAAGTGATTCACTAACAGAGATTAGCATCACTCATTAAAAAAGAGCATGGTCATTGACTATGCTCTTTTCGTATCTGCAGCCAGCTTTATCACTATAAAACTAGGTTTTAGAGGGCATTAGCTTAGTCACACCATTGATCACTAATACCGCTAAACCACCAGCAACAACACCAAATAGTGCATTCAACACGCTTGGGGTTAATAACCCTAAAAAGCCACCTACAACACTCACTTGGCTTACCAGCGTTTCTGCATGCGCAATCCATTCAGATACCAGATGAATACCGTGAGTTAAAATACCGCCACCAACCATAAACATGGCAATAGTACCGACAAATGTGAGAATTTTCATTAAGTAAGGGGCTGCAGATACTAATCCTAATCCCAATTTATGCCCTATTCCACTGGGCTTACGTTGAGCAAGATACAAACCAAGGTCATCAATTTTAACAATCCCTGCCACTAGGCCGTATACGCCTATCGTAATCACAATGGCAATAACGCATAAGGTTAAAAATTGCCCCATTAGGTCCATGTGTGCAGCAACACCTAAACTAATTGCGATAATTTCAGCGGATAAGACAAAGTCGGTGCGAATCGCCCCTTTTATTTTTTCTTTTTCGAATGCTGCTAAGTCTTCGATATCAGCTTTTGCTTTGGCAACCACCGCATCGTCATCGACCACTGGTACACGCTTATGTGTTAGTGAATGATAGACCTTTTCAAAGCCCTCATAACATAAAAACAAACCACCAAACATCAATAAAGGAGTAATAGCCCATGGAATAAACGCACTGATCAGCATGGCCATCGGCACCAAAATGACTTTATTGCGAAACGACCCCATGGCGACGGCAAACACGACAGGAAGCTCTCGCTCAGAGGCAACACCCGATACTTGCTGCGCATTTAACGCTAAATCATCACCCAGAACACCAGCGGTTTTGCGTGCCGCCACTTTGCTCATTGCCGCTACATCATCCAAAATAGTGGCAATATCATCTAATAGGGTTAATAAACTGGCACCTGCCATAAAAAGACTTATCCTTTTAAATCAATCAGTTGGTTGATTTTTACTTATGTCATACATCGTTTAGAGTAAACACATGGGAACACTTAAACCCGTGATATTGACCTAGTGTTGATACTCAAAATACTACTCAGTACACGTTAAGTCAGTGAGTCGTCTTCTACCATCACACCACAAGAGCTATGTAACACTAAATGGTTTTTGATTAATCGCTGACAGGCCTCTTAACCACAAGTTAATAAGGCTAATATATGCCTATTTTGAGTACTTAAGTTACTGGCATTTTTATCAACGTTAGCATTAAGCTCTTTGGCAATAGCTTGAAATGGCTGACGCGTGTCTAAATTTACCAATGGACTATTCATTAACGCACCAGACACGGTCAACTAAAACACGCCATCACAGTAAGTTATATCAATAGAAGTGGCTTTAAATGCCATTTTTATAGCTAACCTTCTATGAATAGTGCATTTTGGTAAACAAAACAACCAAGATAAATAACTTAACATGGTTGTTTTCATTATATCCCTGACGTTATAACCCAAGCTCGCTGAGTAAGTCATCAGCATCGTCGACAACAAGGCCTTTTACATTGGGATCATTGAGTACATCTTGTGATTTATCTGATTTAGCTTGCGCTTTTTGACCGTGAGTTTCGATTAATGAGTCAAGATCAAATTCCTCATTCATTTCAAAGTCTGCAGATCGAAGAAACTCTGTTTTATCCATGGCAAATTCAAGATAAAAAATATGGTTATTTTCAGTCCTAAACGACACTCTTCTCGCGACGGCGTTATCGAGGTTAGTATCGACTGAAATCGTTAATTCTTTATTAATCGTCAACATTTTAGGCTGACTTTGGCTAATGGATGTTTGTAATTCTTTTGATATTTTACCAATAAAATCACCCAAAATCTGGTTCATTAATTCGCCCATTACATTGCTCACATCATCAGAAGTATGTGAAAACGCTAATTCCGTTTCAGGCATTCCCATGTTGAGCATATAACGGCGATAAATTTCAATAGCCGCTGCCGCAGAAAAGTTGATCACAACCAAGCCAGAAAAACCACCATCGAAAATAGAGAAACAACCCAAATCAGGTTTTAAGCGGGTGCGAGAAATACTTTGAATCATCCCAGCATGACTAATTTGGCTAGCACTCGTGCTAGAAAGAACATGAGACACTGAATGACAAAGCTTAAGTAGAATATCGTCATTGTTGACGATAGAAGATGAATTCATAGCATTAATACCTTTTCGTTAATTACACTAATCTTGCGGGTAAACCGTAAAAAAATCAAAATTAAAACAATTGCTTAGCACATTAATTAACCAAACAACGTTAATATTCAACTAACCAGTTGATAAAAAACAGCTTTAACCAATTCACTACCTTATGCTTACAAATATAAAATATGCAGTTTGTTCACAAAAACAATCTTTTACGCTTATTTTTTTTAATATTTTCATTATAATCCCATTACTTTGTATTGATAGTTTAAAATAGGACTGATAATGATTAGATTATTGAGACGCCTAACCATTTTAAAGCGATTATTTATTATGTTAGCTTTAGCCGCTTTAGGTACAGTGGTTTTCGGTTCTTTTTCCATTAATGAACAATACAATCATTTAATAGAGCAAAAGTTCAAACAGCTCACCGGACAAGTCAACCAATTAAGTAGCACGCTTGATGCCTTTAAGCTTGTTAATCCTGATGCAACGGTCGAATTATTAAGCCAGTTTGTTAGTGACATTAAGGTCTCTGAGCATCAAGCGTTTATTGTTGTCGATAATCAAAATAATATTATTGTTAATCCACTAAACCCAAGATCAATCAGTAAATCCATCAACAACTTGGCGGCAAATGATGCTTCAACGCCTTATCAACAGCTAATCACCACGGCAAAACAACACCAAACAGCCCAAGCAAAGTTTGCGGTTGTCGATCAACAAAATCAACCGCAAACGGTACTTGCCGCAGCACAATATTATCCAAAACTTGAATTAACGCTAATCACCCAAGCAAACGTCAACGATGTCAATAACAGTATGACAGGTATCATTATTGACTATTTCATTATTATGATGATGATTGCAGTGCCTATTTTTGCGTTCTTTTTATTGCTTAATCATTCCATTACCCAACCTCTTAACGTCACAATCGACGCGATGGAACAAATCGCCAAAGGTGAAGGCGATTTGACTCAACGCTTGTCGACAGAAGGCAATGATGAAGTCGCCAAACTAGCCGATGCGTTCAATCAATTTGTGATTAAAATAGCTAATATGGTTGCTAATTTACAACCTCTTGGGCATACCTTAAATAATGAAGCTGTGCATTTATTAGATACTGTAAAATTATCGAATCAAAGCGCGAACCAAGTGCACAGCGAAACTCAAAGTGTCGCCGCTGCGATTAACCAAATGCTATCGACGAGCCAAGAAATGGCTCGAAACACTCAAGATGCGGCAGACGGTGCCAGCAATGTGAAACATCAAGCCGAACAAAATCAACAATTGATGCAACAAACAGTTGAACAGACAGAAAGTTTAGTCGGTGAGCTACAACAAGCAGAAACGGTGTCGTTAACCCTCAGTCAATCATCTGCTGAGATTGGCAGCATCCTTGACGTGATAGGTAGCATTGCAGATCAAACTAATCTACTTGCACTGAATGCCGCCATTGAAGCTGCACGCGCAGGTGAACATGGCCGAGGTTTTGCTGTAGTCGCTGATGAAGTGCGTGCGTTGGCAAACAGGACTCAGTCTTCAACCAATGAAATCAATAAAATTATTAACCAGATCCAGACAGGTATTCAATCGGTTATTAACAGTATTACTAACACACAGCAACATTCTGCTCAGCTGCAATCAAAAGCTGTGCAATCAAGTGATGCGATTATCGCAATTTTAGCGCTTATCGAAAATATTAGTAGCATGACAGCGCAACTCGCCAGCGCCACAGAAGAACAAGCACTCGTCACCGAAGACATTAACATTAATGTCAGTACGATTTCTGAACTCACCGAACTATCGTTAACAGCTAACGAAACCCACAGTCAGGCAGCACAATCGTTGCAAACTATTAGTGTAGATATGAGTCAGACACTAGGACAATTTAAAATATAATTTAATTCGATCAACTCATTACACAAACAAAGGCTTTCCACGGTTGATATTATACCCATCAGCATGGAAAGCCTTAATGTTACTACCCTCACCCTCGCCGTCTTATCGACAAACAATATTGGCTTATAGCCATGGTCTATATCAACATCACAGCTCATTTCGAGTCGAACATCGCTTTTAGCTATTATGACTTTAGGGTATATTATGCCTATTAGATTAAATAGCTGAGTTCTACAAGGTATCATTTAACCAATAAGCTAGTGGATATTTCGACTAGCTTATTGAAATATTGATATTTAATCCGATGAGTATTTAGTTGTCATTCATTACAGAGTATGTTGTCTATGTATCAAAAAACGGTCACCATTGTTGCTCCTCACGGTATTCATACCCGCCCAGCGGCATTACTGGTTAAAGAGGCAAAAGAGTTTGATTGCGACGTCATAGTTGAATGCAATGGTAAGCAGGCCAGCGCCAAAAGTTTATTCAAGTTACAAACATTAGGTCTATACCAAGGTGTGTCAGTGACGGTATTTGCTTCCGGTGAACACGCCCAAGCAGCCGTTGACAAAATTGCCTCACTGCTGATGACTCTGAGTTAATTAGAGTTAATTAGAGTTAATTAGAGTTAATTAGAGTTAATTAGAGTTAATTAGGACAACCATAGTTAATAGGACAGCGATATGTCAATCAACGGAATAGTAGTATCAGCAGGCATCGCTTTTGGTAAAGCACTGACTATCACCACTCAACTGCCACCACTGGATTTTAAACTTCTCTCTATTGAACAAATTGACCAGCAGCAACAACAACTAACACAAGCCATTAATCACCTTATTGCTCATTTACAACACTGCCAACATCACCTGTACCCAGATGGTGATAATTTCCAACTTATTGATAGCGATATTATGTTGCTTGAAGATGAGGAACTACAACAGCAACTTCATCAACATATTCGTCAATTTAAAGTCGGTGCCGCCGTTGCTGTTGATCGCATTTTTAATCAACATGCAGCAGAAATGTCGGCATTAGATGACCCTTATTTGGCTAATCGCAGTGTTGATATTATGTGTTTGGCTAAGCGCTTAACCAGTGCGTTGCAAGGGCACTTACAATGGGATTTATCGACCCTTGCCGAAGACACTATATTACTGGCTGATGATTTAACCCCTGCAGAATTTGCCATATTGCCACTAACTCACATCACCGGGCTGATCCTAGAGTCTGGAGGTCTAACAAGCCATACTGCGATTTTGGCTCGGGCAGCAGGGATACCTGCATTACTCAATTATCAATTTTCACAAACCAAAGACGTCATTGAAGATGGCACCCAGCTTATTTTAGATGGTATGTCAGGTGAATTACATGTTGCCCCGTCAGCTGACGTTTTTGATCAATTAAAGCAGAAACAACAACAAGAATTGCTGCGTCGCCAAGCATTGATGATTTATAAAGATAAACCCAGTCAAACTCGCGACGGTCATAAGGTCACTTTGCTGGCCAATGTGGGCAACCTGAGTGAAATATCTCATGTCACCGATGTTGGAGCCCAAGGTATTGGCTTATTTCGTACCGAATTTTTACTAATGAATGCCAAAGCTCTGCCAGATGAACATCAACAATATAAACTTTATTGCGATGCCCTTCATAGCTTACAAGGTGAAGTGCTTACCATTCGAACGTTTGATATTGGCGCCGATAAAGAAATTCCTTTCTTGCCTCAAAACAACGAAGATAACCCTGCCCTTGGCATTCGTGGCATTCGCTATAGTTTGGCACACCCAGAGACCTTTATTACTCAAGTGAAAGCCGCCCTTCGCGCCGCTAATCATGGCCAAGTTCGATTAATGTTTCCGATGGTAAGCCAGGTAGAAGAACTTGACGCCGCGTTTTTGTTAATTGAACGCGCTAAATCCGAGTTGAATGAGCAAGAAAAAGGTTTTGGGGCTCTCAGCTACGGCATTGTGGTTGAAACCCCAGCAGCAGTATTGAACCTGCCAAGTATGTTGCCATTACTCGATTTTGTCAGTATCGGCACCAATGACTTAACCCAATATACCTTAGCGGCCGATCGCACCAATCCGCATTTAGCTAAACAATACCCACCTCTGTCACCGGCAGTAATACAACTTATTGCCTTAACGATTTCCCACTGTAAACACACTCATGTCAGTGTTTCATTGTGTGGTGAACTTGGCAGCGACCCACAAGCTCTGCCCTTATTGGTAGGACTAGGGCTTGATGAGTTAAGTATCAATCCTGCTAATTTATTAGACGTAAAAGTGGCATTGATTGAAGGTAACTACACCCATTTTGTTAACCATGCACAACACATCGCTTTGTTAACTCGCATTACTGATATTCGTGAAGCCATTAACGCTTTTTCACTCGATTGCGACCAATCACACGAATAAAGTAGGTAAAGCTGGCAGAGCCGTTTACAATTAACCGCATAAAAATATGACTAACAGGGGCTTGTTCTTATGGGATTTTTAAGCCGAATACGGCGATTGATTTCTGGCCAACCACCATTGACTGGTGGTATAGCTATTTATGCACCAGTATCGGGTGATATTGTTGCAATCGAAAAAGTACCCGACGTGGTATTTGCTGAAAAAATTGTTGGCGATGGTATTGCTATCGACCCTAAGGGCGAATTTATGGTTGCCCCAATTGATGGCACCATTGGTAAAATTTTTGAAACCAATCATGCGTTCAGTATCGAGTCACCCCAGGGGCTAGAATTGTTTGTTCACTTTGGTGTTGGCACTGTTGAGCTCAAGGGTAATGGTTTTAAACGTTTAGCCGAAGAAGGTCAGCAAGTCAAAGCAGGTGAACCCATTTTGGCTTTTGATCTGGCCTATTTGCGCGATAAAGTCGACAGTCTATTGACCCCTGTGGTGTTGGCAAACATGGAAGATATTAAACAATTAGATAAAGCCCAAGGTAGTGTCATTGCCGGTAAAGATATTATTTTTACTGTGCAAATGTAACATCATGTTGGACTGAGCTATTTTTATCGACATAGTTAACCGATATAGTTAACTGCCATAGTTAACCGATAATGCTAATGGTTATTGCTAATGGTTAGCGACACATTAATATGCAACCGCACGCTTAAATTAGCCTAGGTTGCAAATTATGAAATCGCCCCAAAACGCCGTCTTAGGCTTGTTCAAGCCGCTTCACAATGCCACAATGTTGTTAAATGCATTCACTGATATCCATCTTACATAAGGCACTTTTCAGGCTTATTTTGAAAGCCAAACCTTACTATTACAATCCAATCGACATTAATGGAGTATTCTTTTGACCTTATACGGCATAAAAAATTGCGATACTGTTCGTAAAGCGCGCAAATGGCTTGAAGCCGAAAAAATTGATTACACGTTTCACGATTTTCGGGAAGACGGTCTAAGTGAAACCACGGTAGCGCTGTGGGCTAATATCGTCGGTTGGGAAACCCTGTTTAATAAACGAAGTACCAGTTTTCGTGGCTTAAATGATGCCGAAAAAAACGATCTCACTCAAGACAAGGCTATCGCATTGATGGTGCAACACCCTACGCTGATCAAGCGCCCAGTTTTAGTTAACAAGGATAAATTGCTGATTGGCTTTAAAGCAGCAGAATATCAAATGTGGTTCGCATAATGAATAATGACGTAGTTGAATTAGCAAAAGATCTGATTTCACGCCCATCGGTAACGCCATTAGATGAAGGTTGCCAAACGTTGATGGCCAATCGTCTTGCCGCCATTGGCTTTAACATTGAGCCAATGGTATTTGAAGACACCACTAACATGTGGGCAAGACGTGGCAATAGCGACCCTGTTTTTTGCTTTGCTGGCCATACCGACGTGGTACCAACAGGCGATCTCAATCGTTGGCACACTCCACCGTTCGAACCCACCATTATTGATAATTATTTACATGGTCGCGGCGCTGCCGACATGAAAGGCTCATTGGCGGCGATGATTATTGCTACCGAACGATTTATCGCCAAACATCCAGATCACAATGGCTCTATTGCTTATTTAATTACCAGTGACGAAGAAGGTCCGTTTATTAACGGTACTACGCGCGTGATTGATACCCTCGAAGCCCGTAATGAAAAAATGACTTGGGCGTTAGTCGGCGAGCCCTCTTCAACGCATAAATTGGGTGATGTGGTCAAAAATGGTCGCCGAGGCAGCTTAACAGGCAACTTAACCGTCAATGGTATTCAAGGTCATGTAGCCTATCCACATTTAGCCGATAATCCTATTCATAAAGCGGTTCCTGCACTAACTGAACTCGCACAAATGCATTGGGACAATGGCAATGAGTTTTTCCCACCCACCAGTTTTCAAATCGCTAACATCAATGGCGGTACGGGCGCATCAAATGTGGTTCCAGGTGAGCTAGCCGTCATGTTTAACTTCCGTTACTCCACTGAGGTGACCGCAGAAGAGTTGATCCAACGGGTAGTGAGTATTCTTGATGCACATGGCTTAGATTATGATATCAACTGGATTTTTAATGGCTTACCGTTTTTAACCGGTGACGGTCCATTACTTGACGCTGCGCGTGAGGCAATTCGTGAAGTCACAGGTTATCAAACCGATCCACAAACCACAGGTGGTACTTCAGATGGACGTTTTATCGCCCCAACGGGCGCACAAGTGTTGGAATTAGGCCCCGTAAACGCCACTATTCATAAGGTCAACGAATGCGTAAATGTGGCCGACTTAGAGATATTGGCCAATTGTTATGAACGCATTTTGGAAAAACTACTGTGCAAATAAGTCCACGGCAGCCCTTGGTCGATATTGCTTGCGAGCAAGCGTCACTTTATGGTTTAGATGATGAAAATCTAGTTGCTATTGGGCAATATTTACTGGAACAGCGCACTGCAGCTGCATTTAACCAGCTGCAAAATGCGGCATCAGCGGCAGGGTTTGATTTGCAAATATGCTCGGCATATCGACCATTTGATCGCCAATTGAGTATTTGGAATGCAAAAGCTTGTGGCCAACGTCCTTTACTCGATAAAACCTCAAATCCCGTAGAGTTTACTACCCTCACGCCACAGCAACTAATTGATACTATTTTGATATGGTCTGCATTACCTGGTGCCTCGAGGCACCATTGGGGTACAGATATTGATGTATATGATGCCAATAGTATTACCCAGCAAGCGTTACAATTAATCACAGCAGAATACTCAGGCAATGGTCCTTGTGCTCCATTGCACCAGTGGCTCAATTTACACGCTGCTCAATTTGGGTTTTATTTCCCGTATCAGCCTCATTTAAGCGGTGTTAGCCCAGAGCCTTGGCATATAAGTTATTTCCCCGTTGCTAATGAATTGTTAGCGCAATTTAGCGCGGTTGAATTAGCAAAAGTGTTGTCTGCTGCAGAAATATCGTTAAAATCATCATTACTTGAACGACTAACCGAGTTAGTTAATCATTACGTTTTTTTTGTTGCGCCCTCTCCGGCTTAATGCCTGTGCGTACGTTCCCTTTGAATGAGTCTGTTATGTCCACTTTAATGCCCCATAAAATAATTGATAATCAGCCACTGTATTACTCGGATGAAGGCCATGGACCTGTGGTTATTTTTTGTCATGGCTTACTCGCAAACAGTCATATGTGGCGAGCACAGATCGATGAATTATCAACACAGTATCGTTGTATCGCCATCGACTTTTGGGGCCATGGTCAAACGACGACTATCCCAGAGACGACTCAAAATTTGCAAGATGTGGCCCAACATGTATTAACACTAATGGATATGCTCAATATTCATTCGGCCGCCATCATAGGCCATGGCAGTGGCGGCGCCATTGCGGCAGAACTGATTTTACATGCCCCAGTTCGTATTAATGGGCTGGTGATGTTAAACAGTTTTGTTGGATTTGAACCGCAAGTCAATTGCATTAAATATCAAGGGTTAATGGCTGAAATAGCCAACAAACAAGCAATATCATCGGAGCTTGCACAGACTATTAGCGGCTTATTTTTCAGTAAAGACATTGAGCAATTAATCACCCAAGATGCCACGCTTACGGCCGAGATAGAGCAATTCAGCACTGAATTAACCACTTATTCCAGCGCGCAAATTGCCGCGTTACTTAAATTTGCCAACATGGCCATCTTTAAACGCGATACCCTCGAATTTGTCGAATCGCTAACATTACCCACATTAGTGACGGTTGGATTAAGCGGCCATTTGCGTACCGCACTGGAAAGTTATTTAATGCATGACTCCATCGATGGCAGTCAATTAGTCCACATAGAACAAACGGGTCACTTAGCTAACATCGAAAAACCGACTATTTTTAATCAGCATCTTATTGATTTTTTGAGTAAAATTAATTTTAATTAATCACTTAAATGGATAGACCAGATCCACCGATATTGCTGATATAATCGAGACAAATGACATATAGTCTGTAATGCGTTACCGGCGAAAACGACCTAATTTGAGCACCAATGAAACTTCTTCAACCTTTATTTGAAAATAATCGCCGTTGGGCTGAACGGATCAACAAAGAAGATCCCACCTTTTTCGAAAAATTAGCAAAACAACAAAATCCTGAGTACCTGTGGATTGGTTGCTCTGACAGTCGAGTGCCTTCTAATCAAATTATCGACTTATTACCGGGTGAAGTATTCGTTCATCGTAATATCGCTAATATGGTGATCCACACTGATTTAAATTGTTTATCGGTGCTGCAATACGCTGTTGATGTGCTGAAAGTAAAGCACATTATGGTCGTTGGGCATTATGGCTGCGGTGGTGTGCGTGCGGCAATGAATCAAGAGCGATTGGGGCTGATTGACAATTGGCTTGGGCATTTGCGTGATATTCATCGTTTTCATTGTGCAGAACTTGAACCCATGACTGAGCAACGGCGTTTTGATCGTCTTTGCGAACTTAATGTTATAGAACAAGTGTCAAATGTCGTGTCGACCAACATAGTCCAAGAAGCATGGGATCGCGGTCAGGATGTAGCAGTACATGGTTGGATTTACGGGGTTAATAACGGATTACTCACCGATTTAGACGTGACCATTGACCGTCTTCATGGCCGAAATTTCGCATAACGGCTCCTTCTATCTGCTTTTACACTTTATCAATAGGTCGTTTATTTAGTAGGCCTTTGTTTATTGTTATTAAAAATATGCAATAAAAGTCGCGAACCACCACTGAAGGACGTTATAATCATCCCGTTTATTTAGCGCTACTATGCGCAGAATTTTTAGGAGATGATTTCCATGCCTGGTTTTGAATTATTTGGTCCTGAAGAAAAGCAGGAAGTTGCTGACGTGATGGAGAACGGTTTTACCTTCCGTTACAATTTTGACCATATGCGCAATGATCGCTGGAAAACCCGCGACATGGAGCAATTACTTTGCGAAAAGATGAACGTTAAACACGCTCATCTAGTATCAAGCGGTACCGCTGCATTACAAACGGCAATGGCAGCAGCGGGCATTGGTGCTGGCGATGAAGTCATTGTTCCTCCATTTACCTTTGTCGCCTCTGTTGAAGCCGTGTTTATGGCCGGTGCTGTACCCATTTTTGCTGAAATTGATGAAACATTGTGTTTATCTCCAGAAGGTATTGAAGCGGCAATCACACCACGTACCAAGGCGATTAACCTGGTTCACATGTGTGGTTCAATGGCTAAGATGGACGAAATCAAAGCAGTATGTAAAAAGCATAACTTGGTGATTTTAGAAGACGCGTGTCAAGCCATCGGTGGCAGTTATAAAGGCCAAGCATTAGGCACAATTGGTGATGTGGGTTGTTACTCTTTTGACTCAGTCAAAACCATTACCTGTGGTGAAGGTGGCGCGATTGTGACCAACAACAGCGAGATTTATAACCATTCACATATGTTTTCAGATCACGGTCATGACCATGTAGGCAATGATCGCGGTGCAGAATCGCACCCAATGATGGGGTTGAATTTCCGTATTTCTGAAATGAATGCGGCAATGGGTTTAGCACAGTTACGTAAGCTTGATAAAATCATTGCTATTCAACGTAAAAACAAGAAAACCATCAAAGATGCTATGGCTTCTATCGCAGAAATTACATTCCGTGAAATTCCTGATCCAGAAGGTGATTCAGCAGGCTTCTTAACATTTATGATGCCAACGGAAGCTCGCACTCAAGAAATTAATAAAAAGCTCGCAGCCAACAAAGTTGATGGTTGTTTTTACTGGTATGTTAACAATTGGCATTATCTTAAAAATTGGAAGCACATCCAAGAGCTTAACGCTCCTGCTGCGTTACCCATTATGTTAATAGCCGATCGCCCAGATTACACTAAGGTGCTAACGCCTAAGTCTGACGCTATCATCAGCCGCACCATTTCGATGCTGATAAAATTATCTTGGACCGATGAGCAAATTGCTGAGCGTATTGAGAATATTAAACGTGCTTTCGCCTAGCATTAATGTCTCTTGGTCAGTGATAGCTGAGAGCACTTTTTACAGAATTTATCTCAATGGAGACACTTGTAATGAGTTTTAAAAATTTTAAATGTGTACCAAAAATGATCTTTGGTCGTGGTTCATTTGTACAACTTGATGTTGTATTAGGTCAAGAACGACAAGACGTAAACGATTTTGTTGTTTTTCTTGTCGATGATGTCCACCAGGGCAAACCACTGGCTGACCGCGTGCCAACTAAAGCACACGACTTAGTTATCTACGTTAACGTAGATGATGAGCCAACCACAGAACAAGTTGATGGTTTAACGGCACAAGTTAAAGCATTTAACAGCCAATTACCTGTGAGCGTCGTCGGTTTAGGTGGCGGTTCAACCATGGATTTGGCTAAAGCGGTATCGTTAATGCTAACTAACCCTGGTAGTTCTTCTGAATACCAAGGCTGGGATTTGATTAAAAACCCTGCGATACATCATATTGGTATTCCAACGGTATCGGGTACTGGTGCTGAAGCGTCACGTACTGCGGTATTGTGCGGACCGGTACGTAAGCTAGGGTTAAACTCTGATTACACCGTATTTGATCAAATCATTATGGACTCTGAATTAATTGCAGGGGTTCCAACAGATCAGTGGTTCTATACCGGTATGGATTGCTTTATCCACTGCGTAGAGTCATTACAAGGTACTTATCTTAACGAGTTTGCTAAAGCCTTCGCTGAAAAATCGATGGATTTATGTCGTCAAGTGTTCTTAAACGACCACCCAGAAAAAGATGACAAATTAATGATGGCATCTTACATGGGCGGCATGAGCATTGCTTATAGCCAAGTAGGTGCATGTCATGCTGTATCTTACGGTCTCGGGTATGTGCTGGGTTATCACCATGGTATTGGTAACTGTTTAGCCTTTGATGTGTTAGAAGAGTTCTACCCTGAAGGCGTGACTGAGTTCCGTAAAATGATGAAAATTCACAACATCACTCTGCCGAAAAATATCTGTAAAGATTTACCAGATGAAACTATCGCTAAGATGGTTGCCGTCACCAAGAGCATGGGCCCACTTTGGGACAATGTGTACGGTAAAGGCTGGGAAGAAAAAGTTACTGATGAAATGCTAACGACGTTATTCCGTCGTATATAATAAACGATACATTTAGTCATAAAGGGCTCTTATGAGCCCTTTTATTTATTGTCTACACCATTGTCACAACCACAAGTAGGTCATATTAATGAACGTTACTCTATTAATCCCTGCACGTTATGGTTCAAGCCGTTTCCCGGGTAAACCACTCGCCCCGATTAATGGTAAACCCATGATCCAACACGTTTATGAACGAGCCTCATTAGCAAGAGGGGTAGATAATATTTATGTCGCTACTGATGACGACCGGATCAAAGACGCGGTTGAATCTTTTGGTGGTAAAGTGGTAATGACCAGCCCAGATGCGGCTTCAGGTACCGACCGTATTAACGATGCCATCGAGCAACTTGGTCTTAGTAATGACGATTTAGTGATTAACTTGCAAGGCGATCAGCCGCTGATTGATCCAATATCAATTGAACAAATCATTACGCTTTTTGAACGTCACCCTAATGAGTTTGACATGGCGACCTTAGGTTTTGAAATTGTCGATAAAGGTGAGTTAGACGATCCATTGCACGTTAAGATGGTATTCGATAATCACCATAATGCATTATATTTCTCACGAGCCCGCATTCCTTTTGGTCGAGATACTAACGACTACCCTGTTTACAAACATTTAGGTATTTATGCATACACTAAGCGTTTTGTGAATGCCTTTGCTAAGTTGCCTTTAGGTAAACTTGAAGACATCGAGAAATTAGAACAGTTACGCGCACTGGAATATGGTTACAAAATTAAAATCGCCATCAGTGCATTTGACTCACCAGAAGTTGATACCCCAGAAGATATTCGCAAGTGTGAGCTACGTTTGGCCGTCGACTAAGCAATAGATATGGATCTAGCCTGCGCTGGCTTAACAGCAAGGCTATAAAATATCAATATTAAACAGGAGTTTACAATGAGTTTAGAAGGCTATGAAGTATGGCTAATTATCATTTTAGTCCTAGGTGTTATCGCGAGTAATATTGCAGTGTTGAAATATTCGGCCAAATTTAAAATGCCTCAATTTGGTGAGCATAAAGGCAAAGAGCTTAACCCTGAGCAAAAAAATAGTTCAGAAGAACTTGATAAAGAATCTTCTACCAAAGAAGGCAAAGACAGTAAAGACAGTAAAGACAGTAAAGACAGTAAAGACAAAACACTATAGTGGCCGATTGTCGTATGCCTCAGCAAGCACTGTACAAATAGCATATTGTACATATAAACACTTATACATCTCACACCTAAACCACATAATAAAAAAGCTAACACCATAATAGGGTTAGCTTTAATTTTTATACAACGGGTTAGGCTACTGTATCAGGATTAATGCCCCCATTCGCAAGCGCTATTCAGAGTCGAACTTGACTCGTCGTTGCTCTTGGTTATTCGGCCAAGCATTTATCACCGCTTTCACTAACGACGCTAGCGGTATGGCAAAAAAGACTCCCCACACGCCCCATAAGCCACCAAATACCAACACAGCGGCAATAATCACTACCGGATGTAAATCCACTGCATCAGAAAACAATAGCGGTACCAGCACATTGCCGTCTAACGCCTGAATAATGCCATAGCCTAATATTAAGTATCCAAATTCAGCACTGAAACCCCATTGAAAAAAAGCCACTAACGCAATTGGTAATGTAACCAACGTGGCACCAACATACGGGATCAATACAGACAATCCAGTCAACACACCTAGTAACGTAGAATAACGCAGCCCCATGATGGCAAAAAAGATATAGCTGGCTACGCCTACAATGACAATTTCAATCACTTTACCACGAATATAGTTGAAGATTTGTTGGTCCATTTCAAACCATACTTTTCGCGCTAAACCGCGGTTAGTAGGGAAGAAACGTTTGCTACCTCTCAGCAAAAGGTCTTTGTCTTTTAAAAAGAAAAAAACCAATAATGGCACTAAAATGGCGTACACCATTAACACTAGTAATGACGCAGAATAACCCAGAATTTGTTTACCTAAATCAATAAGATGCTGTGTATCTAGCATTTTATTGATTTCTTCCATCATCGAATCAAGTTGCGATGCACTGACAAATTTAGGATAATCTGCACTAAACTCTCTAACGATTAGCATTCCCTTATCGATCATAGAGGGTAAATCAGTGACCAATGACACCCCTTGACGCCAAATACTGGGTACCAAACCTAACATCAAAATGAGCATCAAACTTAAAAAAACCACCAACACTATCGTTGCGGCGGCGGTTCGACTGATCCTCAGCCGCGACATTTGTGCCACCGGCCACTCAAGCAAAAAGGCTAACACCAAAGCAACGAGCAAGGGCGCAAGTAATCCGGCACCAAAGTACAATGCAAGACCTATCCCAATAATGATAAACATTAACGTTATGGCTTGTGGATCACTAAAACGGGTTTTGTACCAATCAGTTAAAAATTCCAGCATTGAAAAACCTTTTATATAAACAATATCAATTTGTTTTGGTGATGATAAATGACAAACAATGCGATTGATCTGCAATGATTTCAATACCAAAACCCATTTTTTTTATCAACAAGGGAACATCTCGGCGTGAACCAGGGTCAGACAAGAGTACATGTAATTTTTCATCCAGATCCATTTGCTTCAGTAAAAGTTTTACTTTTACCAAAGGATAAGGACAAACATAGGGTGTTAAATCAATTAAAATCATTATCAACTTGCTTTAAACAATCTAGGGCTATTATCCTAGTTTGGACAATAAACCACAAGCAATGTAAATTAAGCATTCTTGTTGGTTAAGATTAAATTTTCGATTCAATCATCATAAAGGTTCCGTTTGCGTAAATTATCATTATTGACCTTTTCAAAAACACTGGCCGCTAGTGCTATTAGCGTTTTGTTTGCTGCCAGTATTGGCCACAGCTTTGCCAATAACGATCTTCCTGATCTTGGCACCGCAGCGGTCAATACTTTTAGTTTAGAAAAAGAAACCGTTTACGGTGATGCCTATATGCGCGTTATACGTTCTTCGGCACCCGTGCTCAGTGACCCGGTGCTGAATCAATATTTATCAGAACTGGGAAATAAGCTGGTTGCTAATGCCACTGGAGTAAAAACACCCTTTTACTTTTTTTTACTGCGCAATGATGAAATCAACGCTTTTGCTTTTTTTGGTGGTCATGTTGGAGTACATAGCGGATTATTTTTAAATGCCGATACCGAAAGTGAATTAGCATCGGTATTAGCCCACGAAATTTCTCACGTCACCCAACGACATTTAGCTCGCTCACTTGAAGCACAAGAAAAGAGTTCGACGGCGACTATTGTGGGGATGTTAGGGGCTATTTTATTAACGATTGCCGCACCTCAAGCCGGTATGGCTGCGCTAGCAACAACTCAAGCATTAGCCACACAATCTAAAATTAACTATACTCGGTTACATGAA
The DNA here is from genome assembly GCF_040310185.1 of Shewanella sp. T24-MNA-CIBAN-0130. Classification (NCBI taxonomy): domain Bacteria; kingdom Pseudomonadati; phylum Pseudomonadota; class Gammaproteobacteria; order Alteromonadales; family Shewanellaceae; genus Shewanella; species Shewanella sp. T24-MNA-CIBAN-0130. The sequence goes on from NZ_JBEOPP010000008.1 coordinate 95,100, forward strand.
AAAGAAGCCGACCGTATTGGAATGCAAATTCTTGTAGATGCTGGATTTGATCCCAATGCTGCCGCTACATTTTTTGGTCAACTTGCTATTCGCTATCGCTTTACCACGACGCCACCGCAAATGTTACTGACACATCCGTTACCAGAATCACGTATTACCGAGGCGCGTAATCGCGCGGCTCAGTACCCTAAACATAATGTTCCTAATAGTTTAAACTTTCAGTTAGCTAAAGCCCGTATCCAAGTACGCTTTTCCAGTTTTAGTGATGATGCAGCGTTATCTTTGTTTGATCAACAACTAAAAAAGAACGAATACTCTTTTAAAGAGGCTGCACTCTATGGCAAAGCCTTAGCACTTTTCCGTTTAGAGAAATTTGATCAAGCTGAAGTCATTATTGATGGGTTACTTAAACAAGATGACAATAATCTGTTTTACATCGACACCAAAACAGACTTATTAGATCAGAAAAAAGATTTTGCGGGGGCGATAGCATTATTAGAAGCTCAACGGAAATTAAAACCGACCTCACAAGTGGTCAACGCTAACTTAGCCAATATTTATGTTCAGGCAGATCAGCCTAAAAAAGCTATCCCGCTGTTAGAAGAACTGATATTTTTCGATAAACAGAACATGTTGCCATATCAAATTATGGCTGATGCATACCGTAAGCTAGACAACAAAGCACTTGAGTATTACAGCAATGCTGAACTGATGGCCTTATCGGCGAACTATAAAGGTGCGATTGACCAACTCAATTATGCCTATCGCTATTCCGATGGCCAAACCTTACAACTGGCGCGAATTGAAGCGAGAATAAGGCAGTTTAGACAAGCGGATAGAGCTATGGAGGCATTAAAATAGCTGCGATAATCTAACCTTATAAGCAATTCTTTGATAGAATAATGACAAACAATAAACCCACTTATTGTTTGCCATTTTTTTAATGACGGACTATGACCATGACAACCACAAAAACGACGATACTACATAACCCGCGCTGTTCAAAAAGTCGTGAAACATTGGCATTGCTGCAAGCAAATAATGCCGATGTCACTGTTGTTGAATATTTAAAGACGCCACCCACTACCGCAGAAATCCATACAATATTACAGCAACTTGGCTTAACGGCTCGCCAACTTATGCGCACCAAAGAAGACGAATATAAAGCTCAGAATTTGGCGGATACATCGTTATCGGAAGCTCAACTTATCGCTGCAATGGTAGCAACACCTAAATTAATTGAGCGCCCTATTGTGTTAGCGAACAACAAAGCTGCCATTGGTCGTCCACCTGAAAATGTTTTGTCTATTCTTTAACGAGTAAAATAATGACTTCACAAACCTTGTTTCAACTAAGTCGAATTGGTTACCTTGCATTACTCTTGTTGCTCAGCGGCTGGTTTATTCAACAAGGTATAAATGGAACTTACTCGCTAGGATTCAGCTTAATATGGATTGTACCTTTATTGTTGCCGCTAAAAGGTATTTTAACGGGTAACCCATACACTTATGCATGGGCGAGTTTTATTCTGTGTTTGTATTTATTACATGGATTAACCCTAGCTTATGTCACCACTGACGCCCTTGTTTTTGCCCTAATTGAATCGGTGCTTATTTGCGTACTACTTGTCAGTTTTCCGTTTTATGCCCGCATACGTGGCCGAGAGTTGGGATTAGGGTTAAAGAAAAAATCTGAGCAACAATAACCAACCTTCATTTTTGTTGCCTCACTAAGCGCCTTCGGGCGCTTTTTTGTTAGTTGCATTTATACAAAACAGCATGCTACATTATTTTGCTAACAGGATGTTATAAAAATGTATTTTTAAATAATAATAAAATAGACAGGGAGGTTTAATGAAGTTATCGCAAAATTTAGGGATCTACAGTCTTTTAGCCAGTGCCATACTAGTTAGCGCCTGCGGAGGAGATTCAGACAATAACAATCCAGGTGTACCTACCTCATCCACTTTCGAAATCTGCAGTGAAAATATTACTTATTCCATTGCCGACACAAACTCTCAACTGACTTTTACCCTTGAACACGATTATGCCAAAGACAAACCAGGTAGCATTATTGCCAGTATCAATGAACAAGACAGTATTGGAAAAACATTTTTGTGGCAGCAGATTTCAGGACCCAGTCTTGAACTTGCTGCAGTTAATAGCCAAGTATTAGCATTCACACCCACAAGTAACCAAGATTACGCTTTTAAAGTGACGGTCTCTGGCGATAACATCAACATTGAAGAAACGGTATCAATTACTGCCGATTCTAATGACAATCTTTTACGCATTAATAGCGATCATCAAATGGTGAATAGAACTGATGCGAGTTTGCGTATACAGAATATAAACGGCCAAGTACCTGAAAATATCAGTTGGTGCATGTATCCGAGTGCTAATAATAAAGCCTTTACCAACGTGGATTTAAGTGACATAAATAGGCCGTTTTTTGTTGCGCCAAACGTCGATACCGATCAACTATTCAGTCTTAAAGCCACTGCCACATTTGACGGCCAAACCATTAGTGATGACGTCAATTTACTCGTAACCAAAGAAAAAACCACCCCATCGGACGCCTACTTCAGCTACCCCATTGCACGAATGCACCCTTACAAGCCTGACTCACCATATGCAAACCAACTAATCTCTTGTGTTTACTCGAACCAATTCGTTGATCCATGCAACATCATTAATGAGTTGCCCTTTATTAGCCAAGATACCAATCTCGATCCTATCGATACGATTATGGACAGAGTGGTCGTGTCGCACGACTGGATGGGGGCAAACTTTGAAGCCTATTTACGTACACAAACTCATAATGATTTTGTAGAATTGTTGCAATCAGTGACTGCTGTCGTCATCAGTTACGATATCAGACCAGCCTTTTATACTGGTTTTATAGGAGCAATATATCTTGATCCTGAATACCTGTGGCTAACTTCTGCCCAGCGAGATACGATTAATGAAACGCCTGATTATCGCAGCAACTTTGGTGAAGACCTGAATTATTTATCTCCCTATCGTTATGTTAAAGATAATGCTTATGCAAGTGAATACATAGAAAAAGGTAATCGCATCAACCGCACGATTGACAGCATGTCTTATGATTTAGCTGATTTGCTCTATCATGAACTGGCTCACGCAAATGATTATTATCCACAAAGCATGCATGCCAATTTGCAAGGTCCAACCTTAGAAAATGATTTTAATCGTCGGTATGATGGTAAAGAGATGACATCAGACCAACTTAACATTCGCTATCCATTAACCAGTAATGAGATGTATGGTCTTGCAAAAGTAAATTATGCCGGTGAATCTGCAAATAACACCCAAAAAGCCTATACTCCAAGTGATGTAGCACTATTTTTCTCAAGTGACCTCGCCAACGATGATTATGCTTATTCGTCAAGACGAGAAGATGTTGCCATGCTATTTGAAGAAGTGATGATGAGCCATCGATATGGTATTTTGCGTGATATCGCCATTACTGACAAACCAGAAATTGAGACAAGCTCGACGATTGTGGTTGAATGGGGCCAACGTGGTCGAGTCGGTCAACCAGAGTTATACGATCGTGCTAGTTACGTCTTAAGCCAAATGTTACCTGAAATAGAGGTAAAACAAGTGATGGATGGTTTACCTGCGCCAGTAGCGTTAGTTAAAGGCCAAACCTGGGCACAAAACTTGCTACTAACAACTGATCCATCAAAATCTCCACAGAAAATCTCATCACAAACTGAACAAAATACTGTTGACACTAGACCATTGCAATTTAGTGGCAGTGATCACGTGAAGCAATAAGCCATTGACTCACGCAATAAAAAACGCCAAATGAATGCATTTGGCGTTTTTTATTGTCTAATCGGATAGACTGATGGCGATAATTTTATGTCTAATGAATTAAACCCTAAGGCATTAAAGGCTCAGCATCTCTTTAATAAACGGGATGGTTAACTTACGTTGATGCACCATCGAAGCTTTATCTAATTTATCGAGTACATCAAACAAAGAACGTAAATCACGCGCCATTCGAGTCAGTAAAAATCGTCCTACGTCATCTGACAACTGCAGTCCTCGCATTGCCGCTCGGCGTTGCAAAGCAACTAGTTTTTCGTCGTCTGCCATCGGTTGAAGTTGATAAATTAAGCCCCACTGCATACGAGAAACCAGATCTGGCAACAAAAAACCCGTTTCAGAAGGTGAAGCTTTGCCGCTGACAATCAGGCGGCAATCTTGTTGTTCAGCAATACGATTATACAAATGAAAAATCGCTTCTTCCCATATAAGGTTACCCGCTATCGCTTCTATATCATCAATACAAATCAATTCAAGAGATTCTAGGCCCTCAAATAATGCCGGTGAAATGCTTGCGTGGATACCTAATGGAATATAGAGAGTGCGGCGTTCCGAGTCATTAGCATGGGCGCAGGCAGCATGCATTAAATGTGTTCGGCCTGATTTTTCAGGACCATAGACATATAAAGAAGAAGCCAACCTCCCCTCAGCACTGGCTTGAAGTTTTTGGATCAACTCGTCGTTACCCGAAGCCGGGTAATAACTTTGGAAGGTTTCATCGTCAGGTAAATAAACGGGTAAAGATAATTGTCTTGGTGAGTTTTGTGTCACTCAGATAGGTCTCAAAATCATAAACGAACTAACACTATTATATACCTAAGTCGCTCAATTATGCGAGTTTCAACGACAAACCTGCACATAACGAGTCTTGGTACAGTATTTAACGCTGCACTATTACAATGTACCGCGCACCAGTAATACTTATTAGCCTAACCATTGATAAATCAATTTGGGTTTGGTGTCGTCAGTCTTAGACTCATAAAATGACTCTACACTGCCCTTTGTATCTAATTGTGATAGCCGACTATCAATATTAAGCAGCCGCTGTAAATCGTCTACACTACTAAACAGCGCTATCGAGTAAGTAGCAGAATCACCCTTGAACTGGCTAAGCTTAATCGACTTTACTGCACTGAGCTGACGAAGATAGGTCTCAACATGCACCACTTGAATCATGTTATTTAACCCAGTAAAGCTGACTTGTGTTGCAACATCACTACCTGTAGAGGCGATTGCATACTGGCTAATATAATAATCGGCCAGAATGTTCATCATTTGTTTAGTCGCTTGTTTATAATCAGCAGCATTACCTTGTTGTGAAATTAATGCTTGTAACACGCCATTAGTTCTATTTTTATCAAATAATTTAAAGGAGAAATGGACATTACCGCCTTGAGTGTCCACATTCGCAACGGCAAAGTAATCCGCTTGATAACGCGCAGATGCATTGGCTAATACATCAGTAAACATCCCTCGTACATCAGTGATACTCACTTGCATAACATCATCCAAGTCCATAATCGGCAGCAATAATGGTATGCCTTTATTAGTAGACTCTTGAGCCAACTCAATACGAATATCTGCCGAAGAAGCATCAGCTAACACAGTCGGCTCATTGTTCTCATTGACAGACATCCATAACAGGGTCAAGGGTCGCTGACTACCCCAAACAGGTAAACCTGCTTGACGTAACGTTGAAATAATCCGTTGATGGTCAAAACTGGCCTTGAGCATTAGCTCGCCATTTTTTTCATAATAACCATATTGAGTCAAAATGACTTCTGGTGTATTAATTTGAGCCTTAACCAATGGATTTAACACCACGCTAGGCAGACCAGAATTTTTTATGAAAACGGCAGCTAATGCCTCTTTGAGGCCGTGATCTTTAACATCGTTTGCGCGTGAGCTTACCGCAATATCCGCTTCATCAAGCTTGCCGACTTCTGCAGCTTGCACGAGCGCGATTGAGGTAAGCGCAAACAGGGGTAACACAATGAGATTAATTAGTTTTTTCAGCATCTGATAACATAAACGCAGCAAATAAAAGTAGGCAAATTATATCATAATAAAATTTCATCGAGTAATAGATAACGAAAACTCTTTTTTGCACAAACATATTGAAAGGAAGTGATTGATCTTTTGAGATAAATTTTACAACAGTTTATGGCCGTTTTATCCAAGGCAACGTTTATGGTGTGTCGATGTTCGAGATGAATAAGTGATAATGCAGTAGAAAGAAGCCACAAACGCTGCCGGAGGGTTCGGCTAAACCGCGGTAATGATGTTAAGCAAGTGTCTTTGTAAGCTAGGGTCTTTGTTACAAGAGACAGGCTTACTTAGAGACTTTGTCTCTAACACTTGCGCCGCATCATTTTAAGCAAAGAGCTAACTCGCTTATCGCGAAAAAATTTTGACAGCTCGAGTTCAACAAGACCTGGGTATTGTAGCCATATCGAATAACAATAATCGCTACAGCGCCCTATAAGTTGTTATGCATATGATCGCTTTTATGTGACAATTCGCGCCGTTTAATCACACGCTAACTTTCTAATCAAAGATGGAGAAAAATATGAAACGCGTGTTAATTCCGCTACAAGGCGCACAAATGTTATTTGTCGCTTTTGGTGCACTAGTGCTAATGCCGTTATTAACGGGCCTAGACACAAGTGTTGCCTTGTTTACTGCCGGTTTCGGTACCCTACTGTTTCAATTAGTCACCAAACGTCAAGTCCCCGTCTTTCTCGCTTCTTCCTTTGCCTTTATCGCGCCGATTTTATATGGCGTACAAACATGGGGTATTCCTGCCACCATGGGCGGATTAATGGCTGCAGGTGGTATGTATATGCTACTTGGATTAACAGTAAAGTTACGTGGCACAAAATTTATTCATACTCTATTGCCTCCTGTTGTCGTTGGCCCAGTCATCATGATCATTGGTTTAGGCTTGGCACCGGTTGCGGTCAATATGGCGTTAGGCAAAAGCGGTGATGGCAGTCTCATCATCGTCGAGCCAAATATCGCATTAATCATTTCTCTTTCTGCATTAATGACGACTATCATAGTCGCGGTATTTGCCAAAGGGTTAGTCCGTTTAATGCCTATTCTCGCCGGTATTTTAGTGGGTTATTCTGTCAGCTTAGCTAATGGTATTGTCGACTTTACGCCTGTCAGTGAAGCGCCTTGGTTCGCGATGCCAAACTTTGTGGCCCCTGAGTTTAACTGGCACGCGATATTATTTATGATCCCAGTCGCTATTGCCCCCGCGGTAGAACATATTGGCGATATTTTAGCGATATCAAATGTCACTAGAAAAGACTTTTTCAAAAAGCCTGGTTTACATCGCACCCTAATCGGCGATGGCATTGCTACGATTGCTGCATCGGCACTGGGCGGTCCTCCTAATACAACATACAGCGAGGTCACCGGCGCAGTTACACTGACTAAAAGCTTTGACCCGCGCATTATGACTTGGACTGCTATCACCGCGATTACCTTAGCCTTTATCGGCAAACTGGGCGCTATGATGCAAACCATTCCCGTTCCGGTCATGGGTGGCATTATGTGCTTACTGTTTGGCTCTATTGCAGCGGTGGGATTAAATACATTAATTCGTAATCAAGTCGATTTATCAGAACCACGCAATCTGAGTATTGTCGGGGTAACATTAGTGTTTGGTATTGGCGGAATGGCTTTTGGTATTGGCTCGTTCAGTTTAACAGGTATCAGCTTGTGCGGTATCGTGGCTATTTTCATGAACCTGATTTTACCTGCCGTGAGAAAGCCACAAACAGACGAGTAATATCCTTTTACAGCATCGTTAAGTAAACACATATAAAATGTAAAATAAAAAAGCCCCAATAGCGATTAGCATTGGGGCTTTTTATTGAACGCTTAACGCACTCAATCAATAGCAATTATTCTGCAGCATCTTCTGTACGGAACTTATCAGCTGTCGCTTTGATGATTGGCTGAAGTTCACCTTTTTGGAACATTTCAGTGATGATGTCACAACCACCAATCAATTCGCCTTCAACCCATAATTGTGGGAATGTTGGCCAATTAGCAAATTTTGGTAATTCAGCACGAATATCTGGGTGCTGTAAAATATCTACGAAGGCAAATTGTTCACCACAGTTGATCATCACTTGAGCAACTTGAGATGAAAATCCACAGCTTGGTAGTTTAGGCGAACCTTTCATGTACACAATAATTGGGTTTTCGCTAATTTGCTGTTTAATCTTTTCTACAGTTTCCATTTGATTTCCTAATTACAACGACTGAACATATAGTGACTATTGTACGACACCTAGACAAAGAACAAAATGCCACAGTTTGTAGGGTTTTTTTAAAATCGATAAAATCGATTACTGCAATCCACATAATTCCCTAAACAATGATTCACATCACAAAAATAATCAGTACAATGGTCCTAAATGAATGTTACCTGATGGGTAAACAAAACGATAACCTGAATCCATGGAGAAATACTAATGGCTTTCGAACTACCAGCATTACCTTATGCAAAGAACGCACTTGAACCACACATTTCTCAAGAAACCATTGAGTTCCATTATGGTAAGCATCACAACACCTATGTGGTAAAACTAAACGGTTTAGTTGAAGGAACTGAATTTGCTGGCAAAACACTAGAAGAAGTTGTTAAAACTTCAACTGGTGGTATGTTCAACAACTCAGCTCAAGTTTGGAACCACACTTTTTACTGGAACTGCTTAGCACCTAACGCTGGCGGCGAAGCAACTGGCGATATCGCTGCTGCTATCAATGCTTCTTTTGGTTCTTTTGAAGAATTCAAAGCTAAATTTACCGATTCTGCAGTAAACAACTTCGGTAGCGCTTGGACATGGTTAGTGAAAAAAGCTGACGGTTCATTAGCGATTGTTAACACTAGCAATGCTGCTACTCCATTAACTGACGAATCAGTTACCATTCTATTAACGGTAGACGTATGGGAACATGCTTACTACGTTGATTACCGTAACGCACGTCCAGAGTATTTAGCTCACTTCTGGCAACTTGTTAACTGGGAATTTGTTAACAACAACTTTGCTGCTTAATGTTAATTAATAGCAAAAATCAAAGGAGCCGTTAAGGCTCCTTTTTTATGCATTAAAATCCACCAAAAGTACCACGACTCTGACAGCTTTATTTTTGCAACTATTGCAAATGCTACTGTTTGTCTTTGTTTTTATTTAATTTATTTTTCATTAAAACTTCGCCAAGTTATTTTTCCTGTCCTACACTTTAGTCGTAAAGCCTAATATTGCGCCACCGACTCATCACCACATTATAGACCATCGCGTTAATCACTCTGGCTTTTTAAGCAATACAACTGCACGTTTTTAAGGGGTTACTATGGGCATTTTTGAGCATTATCAACAACGTTATCAAAAAAAACGCGACGAAGAATATACCTTAGAGCAATTTCTCGCTATCTGTAAACAAGATAAAAGTGCCTTTGCATCTGCTGCTGAACGTTTATTAATGGCCATTGGTGAACCGCAGATCATCGACACAGCAAAAAATCCGATCTTAAGTCGAATATTTTCTAATCGTGTTATTGCAAGCTATCCATCGTTTAAAGATTTCTATGGCATGGAGGACGCGATTGAACAAATTGTGGCCTATTTAAAACATTCTGCTCAAGGCTTAGAAGAATCAAAACAAATATTGTATCTATTAGGCCCTGTCGGTGGCGGTAAATCATCGCTAGCCGAAAAACTCAAAGCATTGATGCAGCAAGTGCCCATTTATATATTAAGTGCCGATGGCATTCGCAGCCCTGTCAACGACCATCCTTTTTGCTTGTTTGACCCAGAAGAAGATAGCGAATTACTTAAAAACGAATACAACATTCCCAGCCGTTATATTAAAACAATTATGTCTCCTTGGGCGGTAAAACGTTTACATCAATATGGTGGTGATATTGCTAAATTTCGAGTGGTTAAAGTTTATCCGTCGATATTAGACCAAATTGGTATCGCCAAAACAGAACCCGGGGATGAAAACAATCAAGATATATCAGCACTAGTGGGTAAAGTTGATATTCGTCAGTTAGAACATTTCTCACAAGATGATGCCGATGCCTACGCCTACTCTGGAGCATTATGTCGAGCCAACCAAGGATTAATGGAGTTTGTCGAAATGTTTAAAGCGCCGATTAAGGTGCTCCATCCATTATTGACCGCTACACAGGAAGGCAATTATAACAGCACTGAAGGCTTGTCTGCGTTACCGTACAACGGCATTATTTTGGCCCATTCCAATGAATCCGAATGGTCGACGTTTAGAAACAATAAAAACAATGAGGCGTTTTTAGATCGCGTCTATATCGTTAAGGTGCCCTACTGCTTACGGGTTTCTGAAGAGATGGAAATTTATCAAAAATTGTTAGCCAACTCCGAATTATCAACTGCATCTTGCGCACCAGGCACACTTGAAACCCTGGCTCAATTTAGCGTGTTATCACGTTTGATCGCACCTGAAAACTCATCGATTTATTCAAAAATGCGCGTCTATAACGGTGAAAGCTTAAAAGACACCGATCCTAAAGCCAAATCCTACCAAGAATACCGAGATTACGCCGGCGTAGATGAAGGCATGCAAGGTTTATCGACTCGTTTCGCCTTTAAGATTTTATCAAGAGTATTCAATTTTGACAGTGCAGAAATAGCGGCCAATCCGGTTCATTTATTTTATGTACTCGAAAAGCAAATTGAACAAATGCAATTTCCCAATGACATTAGCGAAAAATATCTAGAGTTTCTGAAAGGTTATTTAATCCCTAAATATGTTGAATTTATTGGTAAAGAAATTCAAACCGCCTATCTTGAGTCTTATTCAGAATACGGACAAAACATTTTTGATCGCTATGTCACCTATGCAGATTTTTGGATCCAAGATCAAGAATATCGAGATCCTGAAACCGGACAATTATTTGATCGTGGAGCACTCAATGCTGAACTAGAGAAAATAGAAAAGCCAGCGGGGATAAGTAATCCAAAAGATTTCCGTAATGAGATTGTCAATTTTGTCTTACGTGCGAGAGCCAATAATGAAGGCAATAATCCGTTGTGGACCAGCTATGAAAAGCTGCGCATTGTCATAGAAAAGAAAATGTTTTCTAATACAGAAGATCTGTTACCGGTTATTTCATTTAACGGCAAAACATCCAATGATGATCAGCGTAAGCATGACGATTTTGTTAATCGCATGATGGAAAAAGGCTACACCAAAAAACAAGTCAGATTATTGTCAGAATGGTATTTACGAGTGCGGAAATCATCGTAAAAACCCAATATTGGCAGAGTAGATAGTCAATGACTCTGGCAGAAATATGACTTGGGAGAGGCGTATGGCTAATTTTATTGATAGACGACTCAACGCAAAAGGCAAGAGCACCGTTAATCGGCAGCGTTTTATTGAACGTTACAAAAAACAAATCAAAAAAGCCGTCGGTGATGCGGTAACACGTCGCAGTGTCACTGATATTGATAAAGGAGAAGAGATCAGTATTCCGACTCGAGATCTCAGTGAACCGCTGTTTAGACAAGGTCAAGGCGGGAAGCGTGATCGTGTTCACCCGGGTAATGATCAATTTAATCGCGGTGATCAAATTCAACGCCCTAAGGGCGGACAAGGAAATGGATCTGGACAGGGCGAAGCTTCAAACTCTGGTGAGGGAGATGACGATTTTGTGTTTCAAATATCAAAAGATGAATATTTGGAACTGTTATTTGAAGATTTAGAATTGCCCAACTTGCAAAAAAACCGCCTCAATAAACTGATAGAGTACCAAACTTACCGTGCAGGCTTCACCAATGATGGTGTACCAGTCAATATTAATATTGTCAGATCGATACGTTCATCACTTGCAAGGCGCATTGCCATGAGTGGTGGAAAAAAGAAAGCGCTCAAACAATTAGAAGCCGAATTAGCGTTACTTGAAGATACGCCAGGGGCCAAAGCTGAGATAATTTTAGCCATTAAAGAACAAATATCAGTACTCAAGCAGCAAATCGCTAAAGTGCCCTTTCTTGATACCTTTGATTTACGTTATAACAACTATGCCAAACGTGAAATCCCCTCCAGCCAAGCGGTAATGTTCTGTTTAATGGACGTATCTGGCTCTATGGATCAAACAACCAAGGATATGGCTAAGCGTTTTTATATTCTGCTGTACCTATTTCTTACTCGCAGTTATCAAAACCTCGAGGTGGTCTATATTCGCCACCATACACAAGCCAAAGAAGTTGATGAACACGAGTTTTTTTACTCACAAGAAACCGGTGGAACTATCGTATCAAGTGCGTTAAAACTGATGCACGAAATACAACAAGCACGTTACCCCGAAACTGAATGGAATATTTATGCTGCTCAAGCATCTGACGGCGATAATTGGTCTGATGACTCCCCAACTTGCCATGAAATACTGGCGAAACATATTTTACCAAAAGTGCGTTACTTCAGTTATATAGAGATAAGCCATCGAGCTCATCAGACGCTGTGGGACCAGTATGAACAACTACAACAGCAGTTTGATAACATTGCGGTACAGCATATTCACCAAGTTGAAGATATCTACCCTGTATTTCGCGAACTTTTTAAAAAACAAGCTATATAGGGGGCTATCATGGTTCAAAAAAAACGTAACCCGTTAGATGATGGACCCGAGTGGACATTTGATTTACTAAAACAATATCAACAAGAAATAGAAAAAGCAGCGGCTTTTTTTAAGCTTGATACTTACCCGAATCAAATTGAAATCATTACTGCAGAACAAATGATGGATGCATATGCAGGTATTGGGATGCCGATTGGTTATACTCATTGGTCATTTGGAAAACGTTTTATCCAAACAGAACAAGGCTACAAACGTGGTCAAATGGGCTTGGCGTATGAAATTGTTATCAATTCAGACCCCTGCATTGCCTATTTAATGGAAGAAAATACCATCACCATGCAAGCGTTAGTTATGGCTCATGCTTGTTATGGACATAATAGTTTTTTTAAAAATAACTATTTGTTTAACACTTGGACTGATGCAAGCTCTATTATCGATTACTTAGTATTTGCTAAAAATTATATCCGTGAATGTGAATTACGTTATGGTGTTGAACAAGTCGAACTGATCTTAGATTCTTGCCATGCATTAATGAATTACGGTGTTGACCGCTATAAGCGTCCTGCTGAAGTGTCATTTAAAGAAGAACAAGCAAGACAACAAGAGCGAGAGAATTATTTACAGAGCCAAGTAAATGACTTATGGCGAACGCTGCCGACATCACCACAAAAAGACAACCTTAAAACGACAGCCATTTTCCCCAGCGAACCCCAAGAGAATATTTTATATTTTATTGAAAAAAACGCGCCATTATTAGCCTCTTGGCAACGTGAATTAGTGCGCATTGTACGTAAAATGGCACAGTATTTTTATCCACAAAAGCAGACCCAAGTCATGAATGAAGGTTGGGCGACTTTTTGGCATTACACTATCCTGAATCACTTATATGATACAGGTAAAGTCACCGACCGTTTTATGCTCGAATTTTTACAAAATCACACCGCGGTAGTCGCACAACCGGCCTACAATAGTCCTTCTTACAACGGAATTAATCCTTATGCATTAGGGTTTGCAATGTTTATCGACATCAAACGAATTTGTGAAACGCCAACGGATGAGGATAAAAAGTGGTTCCCAGATATAGCAGGTAGCGATTGGCTCACTACGGTTCATTTTGCCATGGAGCACTTTAAAGATGAGAGTTTTATTAGCCAATATTTATCACCCAAAGTGATCCGTGACTTTAAATTATTTGGCGTTTTAGATGACCAAAAACGCAGTCAACTTTCAATATCAGCCATTCATGATGATCAAGGTTATCAAGACATTCGCAACATTTTATCGCAACAATATAACCTGTCGAATATAGAGCCCAATATTCAGGTGCAGAAAGTGCAAGTTGACGGTGATCGATCTATTATCTTACGGTACATTCCATTTGACAACATTCCGCTCGCAGACAACCATCAAGAGGTATTAAAACATTTGCATCGGTTATGGGGGTTTAACGTCACATTAGAACAAATTGATGACTCAGGCGACGTTAGCACACTCTCTACTTGCCCTGAAACAAAAGAGTACAGCATATCCACCTGACCTAACTAAGCACAGATATTGAGCCATAATTAACAGATAAAAAAACCAATCAATGTGATTGGTTTTTTTATATCTATGATTCGATATCCCAAGCGGATTAAGCAAGGATCATGATTCACAACTAACGTTAATTAGCTATTATCATGACCCATTTCAGCGGGCAAATCATCGCGCAGCTTTTGCCACATTTTGCCACTTTCAATACCATTAATACGCATTAGCGAAGGCACATCAGTATAATTTTTGTCTTTAGCTAGCGTTTCAAGTTTAAGATAAAAACGCATGGTTAATTCACGCGCTTCTTGGCTTGAAAAGTAATAGCGTCCAACACGATTGTAAAGGCCTTTGAATCCATTTAAAATCAAAACATACAATGGGTTGCCTGATGCAAAGGCTAATGTATGATGCAACTGATAATCAAATTCAGCATACGCTTCAGCCTCATTTTCTAAGCTGTGAATACCGGCCAAGACTTCAACCACTTTTTCGGGATTGTGACGGATTGATGCCCGAAAATATATGTTACTGACGTTACCACGAGCAGCCATTAGTTGATCGACTAATAATGGAAAACCATCAGGATTTAAATCAGCAATCGTCCCTAAAATATTCAACCCAGACGTTTCCCAAAAGTTATTCACTTGGGTAGGTTTACCATGTTGGATTTTCAACCAACCATCTCGAGCAAGACGTTGTAGCACTTCTCTTAACGTCGTGCGAGTAACACCGATAAGTTCAGAAAGCTCACGTTCAGCAGGTAAAATGGAACCAGGTGGAAATTTGTTTTCCCAAATGGAACGAACAATATATTTCTCGGCAAAACTTGCTGGCCCTTTGGCATTGATGATCATCAGCCTTCATATCCTATTGCTAAACAATGACGAAACTATTATTACTGATCATACCAGAGCGGTGGAAAATAAAAACCATTGTTTAATCACCACTCTCTTAACGATTGATTTTCGAACAACTCTAGTCTATTCAAATGTCATTAATTGAATGCACATCACATTAAACCACTGTAATCATGAACATATCAGCAATTTAAGTCATAAAACCAAACAGATTTAGTATATACTGATGTAGATATTTTATTATCTTTATGTTGTTTTTTTTACCAAATAACAACGTTACAATTCGATTTTTTTTAGGCTACACTATCGATAAAATAACAGCCATGCAGCGTTAGCCACATACATTCTTGTACTAACTCATTGTTTGCTATATCAAGATATCGTTATTAAACAGAAAATAATGGGTCATAATCCTCTATTTATCGAATGGCATTTTAACTCAATTAACCAAAAATTGATTTTTATCAAGTTTTCGAATGTGAGTTGCCTCTATTCTTCCGAATCTGTTAAACATAATGATGTGTTGTAAGCTATCAAATATGGTATCCATACCGTCACAATAACAATATCGGAGAGGCTACTATGCCTGTAACCAGAGGTAAGGCGTTGTTTGTCAATTTTTTAGGCAAATCACCTAAATGGTACAAATACGCAATTTTGGCGTTTTTAGTAATTAATCCCCTGCTGTTTTTTTATGTCAGTCCATTTTTCGCCGGCTGGGTTTTAGTGGTTGAATTTATTTTCACCCTTGCCATGGCGCTTAAATGTTATCCATTGCAACCCGGTGGTTTGTTAGCCATACAAGCCGTAATTATCGGTATGACATCTGCCTCACAGGTTCTTCATGAAATTGAAGCCAACTTAGAAGTTTTATTACTCTTGATCTTTATGGTCGCCGGTATTTACTTTATGAAACAGTTACTACTGTTCGTATTTACCAAAATGATCACAAAAGTGCGTTCTAAAATTATCGTGTCCTTGATGTTTTGTATTGCATCAGCTTTTTTGTCTGCGTTTTTAGATGCCTTAACGGTCATCGCGGTTATTATTGCTGTTGCAGTAGGTTTTTACTCTATCTATCACAAAGTCGCGTCAGGCAAGAGTTTTAGTGATGGTAACAGTGACGATGCTAGTCATGACCATACTTCTGAAACAACTGGACAGCTTGACCACGATGAATTGGAAGCGTTCCGAGCCTTTTTACGTAACTTATTAATGCACTCAGGTATTGGTACCGCGTTAGGTGGTGTATGTACCATGGTTGGTGAACCACAAAACTTGATCATTGCTGCGCAGGCCCATTGGCAATTTGGCGAATTCTTTCTACGAATGTCCCCAGTGACCATGCCTGTATTGGTTGCGGGTATATTGACTTGTTTTCTTGTCGAAAAATTCAAAGTTTTTGGTTATGGCGCTCAATTACCCGACGCTGTACACCGTATTTTATCTGATTATGCAGCCCATGAAGACTCGCACCGAACAGATCAAGATAAAATGAAACTGGTTGTCCAAGCCTTAATTGGTGTTTGGTTAATTGCAGGCTTGGCACTTCACTTAGCTTCTGTTGGCCTCATTGGTTTATCTGTTATTATTTTAACCACTGCATTTAATGGCGTTACTGATGAACATGCGCTCGGAAAAGCTTTTGAAGAAGCACTGCCTTTCACTGCATTATTAGCGGTATTTTTTGCCATTGTTGGTGTGATCATTGACCAGGATCTGTTTGCACCAGTTATCCAGTGGGCATTAGGTTATGAAGGAAATATGCAGTTAGTGATTTTCTACATTGCTAACGGCTTATTGTCTATGGTCAGTGATAACGTGTTTGTGGGTACTGTTTACATTAATGAAGTAAAAGCTGCATTGATGAGTGGCCAAATCACTCGAGACCAATTTGACTTGCTTGCGGTGGCGATTAATACCGGTACTAACCTGCCTTCAGTAGCAACGCCGAATGGACAAGCTGCATTCTTGTTCTTGTTAACGTCGGCTATAGCACCGTTAATTCGCTTGTCTTATGGCCGTATGGTATGGATGGCTTTACCTTATACCATTGTATTATCTATTGTCGGTGTATTGGCTATTGAAACCGGTTTCTTAGTCGATATGACTAATATGCTCTATGAAACTCAATTATTAATCCACCACTCAGCCAAAGACATCACTGGTGCTGCAATGGGTCATTAATTAAATCTCGTTATTGGACTTAGCAGTTAAATTATCTTAAAGTCTCTACAGTCTATTAGAACACCCTCATTTGAGGGTGTTTTTTTCTATCACAACGTTTATTAGGAACTGAAATTGTCGCAATTACAGCAGTTTTGTCGTAGCCGTATTTCTTGGGGTTTATTGTTATTATCCGCTATTGGGCTAGAGTTAGCGGCCCTATTTTTTCAATATGGCATGGATCTAGCGCCTTGTGTGATGTGCATTTACATCCGAGTTGCGGTACTCGGTATTTTTCTGGCTGGGCTTATAGGCATGCTACAACCTGAAGTGTGGTTTTTACGCCTAGTAGGTATGGTCGGTTGGGCAATCTCTGCTGTGTGGGGCTTACAATTAGCGTATGAATTAAATGATATGCAGGTTAATCCGTCACCTTTTGCTACTTGCTCTTTTTACCCTGAGTTCCCCAGCTTTATGCCATTGGACACATGGTTGCCTTCAGTATTCTCGCCGACAGGCATGTGCAGTGACTCACCATGGTCATGGCTTTCTGTTAGCATGGCCCAGTGGATGATGGTTGGTTTTGCTGTTTATTGTGTAATCTGGTTATTAATGTTGTTGCCGGCGCTTAAACCAGCAAGATAAACCAGCAAAAGTAAGCGTGAAGAGTAAATTAAGCATCAAAAGACCTCATTGAGGTCTTTTGGCTTTTATAGCCTTTGCTGGGCTTAAGATAGGGCGGATTAGGTTATAACCGGACTATTTCAGCTATTTATATCCCGAACAGGTGTTTTATTGCACTTATTATTCAATGTCCAATAATGGCCACAATACAATACAGTCTTCTAAATATTTCACTTTCATTTCATTGACGGTTTTGCCTTGTACCGAAATACCCGCGCTGTGCATGGCCTCTTTACTTCCTGTCAGCAACGGATGCCAACTCGGTAAACCTTTACCAAGATGCAAGCGACGGTATGCACAACTGTCAGGTAACCAAGTCAACTCAGCGATATTTTCTGGAGTAATAGCTGTACATTCAGGAACATAAGTAAAGCGATCAAGGTAACTACGGCAACCACAGGTGTCGTTGTCTAATAGATGGCATGCTGCCTTAGTGTAATAAAGTTCATCGGTATCATCATCGATGATTTTATTTAAACAGCATTTACCGCAGCCGTCACAAAGTGACTCCCATTGTTCGGGTGTCATGTTTTCTAAAGGTGTGGTTGTCCAAAACTGAGTCATCATTTTCTATCTATAGTAACTTTTTATCGAAATTTGACCGCATTTTACACCGAAAACACCTCAGTTTACTGTTTAATTCTCTCAGAGAGGTAAGTTATCGCTAAGGTATCGTACAAAGTGTCATTGAATTGATGCAATAAACGGAAGTTATCGTACACCAAATATAAGCGCCCTTTCGGTCCATCAGGCACAATTAATGACACATCCATGTCGTTTCGTTGCGGTAAGTCATTACCATTGAAGCGTCTGACACCGTAGGCTTGCCACTGTGGGAATGTGTGATGAGTGCTTAAACCATGCAAATTAGGATCTAACATCATGGTGGCTTTTACCTGTCGCCCCCATGTAGAATCATATTGCCACCCTTGTTGGTGCAACATATTCGCCGTTGATGCAAAGGCATCATCCATGCTGTTCCAGACATCGATTATACCGTTATTGTCGGCATCGACACCGTACTTTAG
Source organism: Shewanella sp. T24-MNA-CIBAN-0130 (assembly GCF_040310185.1). Taxonomy (NCBI): domain Bacteria; kingdom Pseudomonadati; phylum Pseudomonadota; class Gammaproteobacteria; order Alteromonadales; family Shewanellaceae; genus Shewanella; species Shewanella sp. T24-MNA-CIBAN-0130. The sequence goes on from NZ_JBEOPP010000008.1 coordinate 113,866, forward strand.
TAATTGGCTCGGCATTATTTGCATCTGTCCCATCGCCCCAGATGAGGAACTGAGCAATAAATCCTCAGTTATATTTGTCTGCTCGATTAACTTAAGCGCAGCAATAAATTCGTTAATGTAGAATGCTTCTTTATCACCTTTATATGCGAGTGAGGCTAATACAGATAGTCCAGGGAAACGACCCGGACGCTCTCCAAAACGAGAGTTCATGCCCCATAACGCCATAAGGAAACGAGGCTGAACTTGATAAGTTCGACTCAAGTCATTTATTTGGGGTTCATGCTGCTGAAACATCGCTCTAGCGGTACTGACAGTAATTTCTGGAACAGCTTGGGGGATAAAGTACTCTAAGGATGTCGATGGTTGTAAGTCGGTGCTGAAATTGGCTTTTTTGAATATTTTAATATTAGCAATATAGCGTTCTGCTGTAAGTTGATTAACGCCAGCGGCTATCGACTTCTGTTGAAGCTGTAACAGGTAGTCAGTAAATTCACGATGGCTGTATTCAGCCATCAAGATATTAGAACAAAAGAAGTAAAAAAATACGCTTAAAATGATTTTTTGAATCATATTAGTCTTGATTACTCCTTTGAGAATGAGCTTATTTCTTAAGGGCTACTGTCTTAAGAGCTAATTCTTGTTTGTGTTGTTCGAGTAAATTAACTTGCGGTGGCGGTATTTGTAAGTAAAAGCCTTGTTCAGCCAATGCAGACTTCACTTTGTTAATATCAGCGATACCTAAGTGAGTTCGTTTAGATAATGGGACAATCATTACTAATGTAGGCGTGCCGAACATTTCCATTAACGACTCAGGAACCTCATCAAAAACATCACGTTTTTTAACAAAAAGGTAAGTATCTGCTCTTCGACCACTTTTATATACTGCACATATCATTTTAGTGTAAATTTCCAAAGGTTCAAACTTGATAGTCAACTGAGCACACTATAACATGGTGAGACAAGAAAATAATTGTAAATCAGTTTATCACTGAAGTATTGGAGAATCACGCCGAGATGGCTAAAGAAAATCTCGAATTAAAGGCCACGTCTTTTACATTGTCAGTGCTGCATATTAATCATAACGATCTCGATATCATAGCATCTGAATTAGACTCAAAATTGGCTCAAGCTCCTCAGTTCTTTTTGGGCGCACCCTTGGTATTAAATTTATCTGCCATTCAGCATTCCCACATAGATTTCAATGCGCTAAAACAATTATTAATTGACCGAAATCTTATTATTGTTGGCATTACCGACGCAAGCCCAGCGCAAATTGAACAAGCAAAGTGCATGGCTATTGCCGTGGTAAAGTCGGGCAAACAAGCCCGTAAAGCAGAGTTGCCTAAACGGGCAACCAAAATTATTAAGCAAAATGTGCGTTCTGGACAACAAATATACGCACAAAATGCTGATTTAATCATTTTTGGTGCGGTTGGTAATGGCGCAGAAGTCATTGCAGATGGTAGCATTCATATATATGGCGCTCTTCGTGGCAAGGCCATGGCTGGCGCAGCGGGAGATAATCAAAGTGTGATTATCGCTAACTCGTTAGAAGCAGAATTAGTATCGATTGCTGGACAGTATTGGTTGACTGAACATTTGCAACAATACGATCTAAGCCAAAGAGGCTGTGTTCGCCTTGATGGCGCATCCCTCACTGTTGAATCATTGCCCCAATAATCGGCAAATACAAGGACATAAAAATAAATGGCACAAATTATTGTTGTCACATCAGGTAAAGGCGGTGTGGGTAAAACAACATCCAGTGCAGCAATTGCCACCGGATTGGCCTTAAAAGGAAAAAAAACCGTTGTTATCGATTTTGATATCGGTTTACGCAACCTTGATTTGATAATGGGTTGTGAACGCAGAGTTGTATATGATTTTGTCAACGTTATCAATGGTGAAGCCAATTTAAACCAAGCATTAATTAAAGATAAACGCTGTGATAAACTGTTTATTTTACCCGCGTCTCAAACACGCGATAAAGATGCGCTAACGAAAGAAGGCGTGGGTCGAGTACTTGACAATTTAACAAAAGATTTCGATTATATTGTGTGTGATTCCCCTGCGGGGATTGAACAAGGTGCAATGATGGCACTTTACTTTGCTGACATTGCGATTGTGACCACCAATCCAGAGGTTAGCTCAGTACGTGACTCTGACCGTATTTTAGGTATGCTACAGAGTCGCTCACGTCGTGCTGAATTATCTCTGGAACCGATTAAAGAATATTTACTGTTAACTCGCTACTCTCCTGCCAGAGTCAGAACAGGTGAAATGCTCAGCGTTGAAGATGTGAAGGAAATCTTAGCCATTGAATTGCTAGGTGTGATCCCTGAATCTCAATCGGTACTGAAAGCATCAAACTCAGGAGTACCAGTCATTATTGATCAAGAAAGTGATGCAGGTTTAGCATACGGCGATACCGTTGCGCGCTTATTAGGTGACGATGTGCCGGTTCGATTTATCACAGAAGAAAAAAAGGGATTCCTTAAAAGGATATTTGGGAGCTAATTATGTCGATACTTGATTATTTTAGAAGCAGTAAAAAGCCCAATACCGCATCATTGGCAAAGGAACGATTACAAATTATTGTGGCTCATCAGCGTGGAGAACGCGGTATACCTGATTATTTTCCAAAGATGAAACAAGAAATCATCGAAGTTATCCGAAAATATGTCCAAATATCAGAAGACCAAGTGTCTGTGCAGTTAGACCAAAATGACGACAATTTATCGGTTTTAGAGCTTAACGTCACCTTACCTGATACTAAGTAACTATCACTGGTTGAGATTAAATCGCTAGGACAAAATAACAAAAAGGATACTTGCAGCAATGCAAGTATCCTTTTTAGTTTGATGATCTTATTGCATTAATTGAAACGTACTCGCGCTAGCAAATCACCGATCAACATTCCTCGCCAACCACTTAGTAGCAAAGGTGTTGAGGTCGTTTTATTATTGAAAAGCCATAACAAAAACTCATGAATATGGCGTTTAGAACCAACAAATTCTAATGCAACATTTTCTCGCTCACATAATTCAGTCAAGACGTTCTTAACCTCTTTAAAAGCTGATTTATAACCAGATTTAAGCGCAACAATATCAACTTCTTCAGGTAGATTAACTAAATCTGCAGTCGCCATTACCGTTAATAAGTCTTTGCCATGAATACGTTTTTCTTGATCCGTTAAATCATTTAATTGAGCTAATTCTGCTAACGTGGTCGGTTGTTTTTTGGCTAATGCAATTAATGCATGATCTTTTACCACAAAACCGAGCGCAAGATTACGGCTTACCGCTTTGTTTAAGCGCCATTTAGCCAATACTTTTAAATAGGCTAATTGCTGACTCGATAGCTGAAAGGCATTTTTTACTTTAAGGTAAACGCTGTCGCCTTCTGGCAATGACAAACGCCCTTCAGTCATGCGCTGACCTTCTTCAAACAACCATTCAATACGATTGTTTGCCGCAAGTTTCTCTTGGAGCTGTGGATATAATTGATACAAATAAAACACATCATTGGCTGCATAGTGTAATTGTGCTTCAGTGAGTGGACGTTTCATCCAATCGGTACGTGACTCGCCTTTATCTATTTCAACTTGCAAGCATGCATCGACTAGTTTGGCATATCCTAAACCGTGGCCGAAACCGGCAAGACTAGCAGCTATTTGGCTATCAAATAATGGGCTAGGTTGGCATTCACCGTAATGAGCAAACACCTCAAGATCTTCACTGCATGAATGCACTAACTTAACAACATTCGGGTTAGTTAATAATTGCCAAAAAGGGCTTAAATCGGTAATCGCGACCGGATCAATTAATGCTAAGGTCTTGCCATCGTAGGCTTGAATAAGACCTAATTTAGCATAATAGGTTCGAGTGCGGACAAACTCAGTATCGAGCACCAATAAGGTGCTTTGTTGGTATTGTTCAACTAATGACAATAAGCTGGCATCATCATTGATATATTCAAACGTTAACAAAATAGGCTCCGCTAAAAAGAGATGTGGGCCATGGCAGTCAACTGAGAATAGCTAAGCATAAAAAAAGCCGGCTCAGTTGCCGGCTTTGATTTTACGCTTTGGTAACTTCATCTCGAAGTTGTCGGCGTAAAATTTTACCCACATTGGTTTTCGGTAATTCGTCTCTAAATTCTACCAGCTTAGGAACTTTATATCCCGTTAAATGATGACGGCAGTGCTTAATCAGCTCTTCTTCGGTTAATGATTTGTCTTTTGCGACCACAAAAATCTTTACTAACTCGCCACTGGCATCATTGGGAACGCCAACAGCAGCGACTTCAATCACTTTAGGGTGTAAGGCAACGACCTCCTCCACTTCATTCGGGAATACGTTAAAACCTGACACTAAAATCATGTCTTTTTTACGATCAACAATGAAAAAGAAACCTTTTTCATCCATGTAACCAATATCGCCTGTTGCTAACCAACCATCTTTATCAATTACAGTAGCTGTTTCTTCCGGACGGTGCCAATAGCCCAGCATGACTTGAGGGCCTTTAGCATATAACTCGCCAGTTTCGCCTTGAGCCAATACCTTTGAGTCTTCATCCCTGATTTGAATAAAGGTCGATGGTGCAGGAAAACCAATCGATCCATTATAACCACTGAGGTTATATGGGCAGCAAGTCACTAAAGGCGATGCTTCTGTTAAACCATAACCTTCTAATAAACGTGTCTTAGTCAGATTTTGCCATTTATCGGCGACCGCGCGTTGTACGGCCATACCACCGCCAATCGACAGTTTTAAGCCAGAAAAATCAAGTTGGGTGAATTCTTCATTGTTCACCAAAGCATTGAATAAGGTATTAACACCGGTCAATACGGTAAACGGGTACTTTTTCAATTCAGCCACAAATGCGGGAAGATCGCGAGGATTGGTGATAAGTAAATTTTTGCTGCCTTTGTGCAAAAACAGCAAACAGTTAACCGTAAGGGCAAAAATATGGTACAGCGGCAAGGCTGTCACCACAAACTCAGTGCCATTATCAAGGGCTGGAGAGTAAGCACCATTGGCCTGTAAAACATTACTCACCACATTTTTATGGCTTAGCATTGCGCCTTTAGATACCCCGGTTGTGCCACCGGTATATTGTAAAAAGGCTAAATCAGCACCCGTAATATCCGCTTTAATATACTGCAGACGACGACCTTTTGATAAGGCATCGCGAAACGATAATGCATGAGGTAAATGGTATTTGGGTACTAATCTTTTAATGTATTTAACGACAAAATTCACTAAGGTGCGTTTCGGTGCACTAAGTTGATCACCAAGATTGGTAATAATGACCGATTCAATAGGTGTTTGAACGACAATCTTTTCTAAGGTATGAGCAAAATTTGACACCACTACAATAGCTTTCGCACCTGAATCGACTAGTTGATGCTTTAATTCCCGCGGAGTATAAAGTGGATTAACGTTAACCACCACCATACCCGCGCGTAAAACACCAAACAGAGCAATAGGATATTGCAACAAATTGGGCATCATCAGGGCAACACGATCACCTTTTTTTAAATGCAGTTCGTTTTGTAAATAAGCTGCAAAAGCTCGACTGCGTTCTTCGAGTTTACGGTATGTGATCGTCGCACCCATGTTAATAAACGCAGGTTGGTCGGCATATTTTGCTACTGAATCTTCAAACATATGTACTAAGGAACTGAATTGAGATGGGTCAATTTCGGCCGGAACATGTTCAGGTAAATTATTAATCCAAGGCTGGTCCACAAGTGTCTCCTAATAATACCCACTGTGCTAAGACGTGCATACCCCGTCAGTGGTAAAATATTTTATTGTCTGCGTATCATTAATATTGTTATCGCAGGCTTTATTATGATGCTTATCGTGACCGAAATCATACAAGCGTTTTAATTTTCGACTATAGTCACATAAATAATCGAAAAATAATAGCGATTTCAACCAGTGTTAACGGCTATTTAGAATAAATGCTCCAATCGATTCGGCCACCTGTTGGGCATTTCCCATATGAAGGTGATGGTCTCCGGATAAATGTACTATTTCAATATGGGTAAACCATTTATTGGCTTGATCTGTTGATGCGGTTAATTGTTTATAGCCATCATGGCCAATAATCAGTAAAGAAGGCGTGTCACTGGTGGTCATCAGCGCATCTACCTGATCAAACGTAAATCGGTTCAGCGAATCTAACTTTAATCTAGGGTCACTGCGCCAATGATATTGTCCATCAGTGAGCGCCATATTACGCTTGGTGATCAGTGCACACCATGGCAATGCCAATCCAGTCAGTTGATGCCGAGCTTGAACCGCAACGTCCATAGAGGAATATGTCGGAGCGGGTCTGGCTAATTGACGATTAAAACGTTGTTGTTGCAGTAAACCTTTACGTAAGCGATCTTTAGCTTGGCTGGAAGACTCTGATAATGGTGCAAGTGCTTCTATTAATATAAGTTTATGGATGTTTTCAGCAAGACAAGCATTATAAGCTGACGCCACTATGCCGCCAAGCGAATGACCCAATAAAATAATCGGCCCGGTATCTTGTGCGATAGCATGGATCACGGCTTGCAGATCATAAATGTAATCGACCCAATGCAATGGATAGCGCCCTGGACGGTGATCTGATAATCCATGTCCAGGCCAATCAATGCACATTAGTTGAAATGTATCGAACAAACCTTGATCGGCAAAAGCCTGTGCTAAGGGAATAAAACTGTCTGCATTGTCAAGCCAGCCATGCAAAGCCAATATCATCGGCTTACTAGCATCACCATAGCGTTTCGCAGCAAGGGTTATATGAGCCAACGGCAATTGAATCTCGGCGACGTTAACGTTCAACATGATGGGCTCACTTTACAAAACGAATTGATCTAAATTGAGAGCGGAGACGGGGTCATGGCTTAATCATCTGCTTAACTATCCACTTACAGGTCAGCTTTTCACAGCAAACGTGCACTTTGTACCGCTAACATGCCGAATTACCATGACAATAGTGAATCTATTGCATGTACATTCAATATGACTCAAAGTGCTATTTTAGATGCGTTTACTATTTCGTGTTCAGATTATTTAGCCGCAGTTTTGGTAAACTTAAGTGTCATACGATCACTTTCACCAATATCAAGGTATTTTTGTTTATCTTGATCGCCCATCGCTAAACGGGGTGGTAATGTCCACACACCTTTGGGATAATCTTTGCTGTCTTTAGGATTGGCATTTAATTCTGAGTTCGCAGTCAGTTCAAAACCGTATTTATTGGCAAGTTCAACCATTTGATTTTGTTCCATATAACCACTTTCTGCAGCCATCCCCACGTTTGCTCTGTGCTCGACGACCCCTAATGAACCTCCGACTTTTAACACGTCATAAGCGGCTTTAAATACACCTTCTAACTCACCTTTCATGGCCCAATTATGCAAATTACGGAATGTTAATACGTGGTCTGCAGAGTTATCTTTGCCTAATGAAAATTTAGCCGGTGGATCGAGGGTTACAAACTGAACATTGCCAACGCTCGCTTTGTTGTCACTCACCCATTTTTCAAATTTAACACCGGCTGATTTATAATAAGCCGTCTGACGGTTATCTTCTGCAGGCTTAGTTTCAAAATTGGCGGCAACATATTGACCTTTTGAGGCTAAATAAGGCGCAAGAATTTCAGCATACCAACCACCACCCGGCCATAACTCAATAACCGTCTGTTCAGGCTTTACATCAAAAAAAGCTAATGTTTCTGCAGGATGACGATATTGATCACGCAGTTTATTTTCTGTAGACCGAAATTCGCTGGCCACCGCCTTAGCAAGCGCAGCATTGACCTGCGGCGCCGTCACTTTTTTATCGGGCATACTATCGGCTGCGTATATTGCGGTCGACATACCTAAACTTGATAAGCCAATTAAGGCTCCTAACATCATGTTACGTTTCATTTTGACACTCCCTTTTTTCGACCCACTTTACGCCAGCAGAGCCACAACATATAGCCACTAAATGCTAGCCATGACATTACCCACAACCATGCTGGTAGCCAAGTCATTTTAGCTAACAAAACCGCATCGCCTTGGCTGCTTAACCCCAATAACACCATTGGACTGGCCATGGCGTTTAAAATAATCATCAGGCCTAATATACGCAGCAAGGTGTTTAATAGGCTACTATTTTTTAATTTAAGTGGTAACAAAAAAAGTATTATCAAGACGCTAAGAATAATAATTGTTAACAGATCACGAGCCCAGAAAAGTAACGAAGCCGCCACTGTTATGGCTAACAGGGTGAGTGTAAACCGGATAGTCTGTTTTTGAGTAGCCATGAGGAAGATTGTATATCCCCACAATGCGGCACCAAAATAACCGGCATAAGCAATTAATATGCTACTGCCGCCTTGACTAAAACAAAGGCCTGCACCGTTTGGAAATAATTGAATATGACTGACCGAGCCACCCGTCATTAACGTCGCGATGCCATGAGATAATTCATGGAAATAGCTTTCAAACCATTTAAAAGGAATAGAGATATACGGAAATCGAGTTAATAAAAAAGCCAGCAGTAATTCAATCATAAAACGGCTGCGACTGGGTATTGCAGACCACGATACATTAGGCATATAAATCAATACCAACCATTTGTTGAATTTCGTCTCTTTTAACAAAATGCTGTGTAGACAAATATTGCGCTATGGCACCACGTTGACTATGGGTATCACGATCATATTCAACACGTGCCTGCTGTTTAGCCGACAAGGTTAAATCATCAACAATGACCAAGTTACGGGTTTCAATGCCTTTAACTTCACGGTCTGAAGCAAAAGGGTTGATAATAATAGGTTCGCGGGCCGCAATGATCGGTCGATTTCCGGCAACAGTTTGACTCAGACTGATAGGGCCTGATTGATTATTGACCATTAATAATGCTGCATTTATCGTCATTAACGATACCGTTTACCTATGTTTGTCTCTTATACTTTATGTCAAATAACGCCGAATGGCTATTCTCGGCCAGGAAGTTTTTTCCATGTAACCGTATCACGAAGGTACACTGGCGAAAGTTCATCGACAGAGGTATGTAAACCTTGTTGGTAACCTTGCTGCACAAGCACGATCATGGCTTTTGCATCTGGGTAAGTTGCTTGACTGCATGGAGTAATGTGCGGCGCAATATTCAATAATTGTGGATAGGCTTCAAATCCTGTGCCACAAACACTAATGGTTTGTTGAGTATCGAGTGTCAATTCAATCGCTTCTGGCGCGCTAACGTGTTCTTCACCCACTAAGGTGGCAATACCATCTTTGGCAATATATTGTCCCCAATACACTTCTTTCATGCGGGCATCAATACAACACAATACCTGTGAAGCTCCGAGCTCAATCGCCATTTGCGCCATGGCAGTAAGCGTAGAAATACCAATAACGGGTAAATCTAGCCCCAGTGCTAAACCTTGGGTCATGCTAGTACAAATACGAATACCGGTAAAGCTGCCGGGGCCGCGGCCATAAGCAATTAAATCAATATCGGCTAGTGTCACTTTAGCTTCAGCTAAGACGGCGTCGACCATAGGTAACAAACGTTGGCTATGTTCGCGCGGAGCATCTTCAATACGAGCATAAACGTCGCCGTTAATGGTTAATGCTACTGAGCAAGTTTCAGTGCAAGTATCAAGCGCGAGGATATGTAACTGCTTAGGCATTTTGATGGGTTACTCGGTAATCACGACAAATAAGCCCATTATGATAACTGATGGGCGATGTTTTAAAAAGCTTAAGGGATCTGTTTTAAAAATTGTAATGCGTGCTCTAAGTCGCGAGTTCGCTGCATTGGCGGCAATGAATTAATAAACGCTTGCCCATATGCGCGATTCACAATCCGATTATCGCACAAGATAAGCACACCACGATCTTTTTCATCACGGATTAATCTCCCTACGCCCTGCTTTAAACTGATCACCGCTTGCGGCAATGAAATAGTGGCAAAAGGATCGAGTCCTTGACGCTCAGCATTAGCCGCTCGAGCCTTGTATAATGCGTCATCTGGAGACACAAACGGTAATTTATCAATAATCACACAACTGAGTAATTTACCGCGAACATCCACTCCTTCCCAGAAACTGCTGGTTCCCAACAACACCGCATTACCGAGTTGTCGAAATTTATTCAATAAACTTTGTTTACTGGCCTGCCCTTGCACTAAAAGCGGATACTTGACTTTACCTTGCAACATTACGGCGACTTGTTGCAGCATATGATGACTGGTAAATAAAATAAATGTCCGTCCTTGTGCGGCATTAATGGCTTGAACACACACATCAACCAGTTGTTTTGCTGAATGTTGCGACTGCCCCACCTTGCCTAAATGACGAGGTACGCAAAATACGGCTTGATTGGGATAGTCAAATGGACTGTCTAAAATGAGTTGCTTTGAGTCAGCCAAGCCTAACTCTTTAGCAAAATGCGCTAAGCTGCGATTCACTTGCAATGTCGCGGAAGTAAATATCCAACGCGTATCCTTAACAAACAATTGCTGACATTGTTTGGCGACATTAATCGGGCTCATGCGAAGCATAATAAACCGAGGGCCAAGTTCTACGCTGTAAGCCGCTTGCAGGTCTTGGCACTCAAAATAATGACGTAATGTCTCAGCCAGCGCCTGTAATTGCTCAAAGGCAATATCGAGTTGATCATCTCGACCCAGATGATATTGCATATTATTGGCTAAATCGACAAGCGCCTGGTGTAAGCTCCAAGATGTGCTGGCAAGTGTTTTATGGGCAAGCACTTTGCGCCAATCAGAGACTTGATGTTCAAACATCAAGTTGTGCCATTCACTGAGGGCAATTAAGCCACGCTGAGCCAGTTGTTCAAGTTGAATGCTGTCGCGGATCACTTCTTTATGCAGTTTGATCACCGCATTGAGTCGTTTATCAATTTCGCGACTTGAAATGTGGCTGCCAAAGTAACTGATACAGATATCAGGCACTAAATGGGCTTCATCAAAGATGACAACATCTGGGTCCGGCAATAACTCCGCAAAACCAGAGTCCTTCAATAATCGGTCTGCAAAAAATAAATGATGATTGACCACTACCACTTTAGCGTCCATAGCTTTAATGCGTGCTTTACGGGTAAAACACACATCATAATGATCACATTTTTTACCGGTACAACTTTCTTTGGTGCTGACGACGGTGGGGATCACTTCAGAATGTTCAGCCACCGAGGTTAAATTGCCGATATCGCCATCTTTACTTAAATGTGCCCACTGGTTAATTTTTAATAAATCATCAATGTAAAATTCAGTAAACTTATTGGCCATTTGCATCTGTTTTTCAAGGCGTAATTGGCATAAATAATTATTACGCCCTTTGAGTAATGCAACAGGGACATGAATATCAAGCATGGTTAGCAATGCAGGTAAGTCTTTGAGAAATAACTGTTCTTGAAGATTTTTACTGCCAGTACTGATGACCACTTGCTTACCACTGAGCAAGGCAGGGATTAAATACGCGAAGGTTTTGCCCACGCCCGTACCCGCCTCTAAAATCAGATTATGCTTTTTAGCAATAGCCTCACTCACCGCAACCGCCATATCTGTTTGGGTCTGGCGATTGTGATAATGATGTACATGTTTTGCTAACGCACCGCGCTCGCTAAATTCGTGGGTAACGGATTGGGTAAGTGTCGAGCTCAAAGCATCCTCAAATTATCGCGCTAATGCTGATGTGATATGGTTTGGGCTATTATGCTTATAACAGCTTCATGTTCCAACTGTTTATCATCAAAAGTACAAAAGGATGTCGATGTAACAGCAATGACGACTGGATTCAATTATTGTAAACCGAGCATTAAAATATGCTGGAACCTGTGTGACTCAGCATTTATTCGAGCAACATAAAGGGATCATTGCTTTATGGTTATTGGGGGAAACTCGTTGGGAAGGATTATTTGCCTAGCATTCTCAAAGGAGAGTTGAAACACCCTTTTGGGGTCTGTCGCTTTACATTTTTCCGTCATACTGATGACTTTTCCTGCTGGCGATTGACCAAATAAATCAAACGAGAATGTCCAATCCGTCACCTTACGATCACTAGTAAAACGCCCGATGACAATCAACTGAGATGCGGTATCAGGATTGTGATAACCGTCGCCCAATGAAAACATAAGTCCTTTTATGGGCGTAAGCCTTTATTATCCTTTAATTGCACCTTTGCTAATGTTTGAGTCATGATTTCAACGCGATGGTGGTTAAATTCAGCAATCGATGATGTCATTAATGTCATCATCGACATGATCACATGCACTGAGGGTGCATTAACATTACAATAAAAGCCTGTCGGCGACTTATTCGTCCACCCTTTTATTATTTCAAATGGCACTCGATTGCGAAGGATCCGAACTGATGACCCTTAAGCTTTTAGATAAACATGAGGAAAGAAACGTTACTGGCAAGATTTCAATGTCTCTGTCCGCTAGAGTCAATAACAATCTAGCACAATGCCAAAGAGGCTATCGGCTTATTTACTGCCAATAGCCCCAAGCAACTTATCGCTACAGAGGCAAATTATATCCACTCGGCTATTTGATCTCTAGTGGGTTTACTGCCTTTATGAACCACTTTTTCATCTACCACCACCGCTGGCGTGCTCATAACGTCATAAGCCATAATTTGCGCCATCTCGGTCACTTTTTCGATTTTGATTGCGACACCCTTTTCATCTGCAACGGCTTGGACCAATTCGGCAGTTTCAAGGCATTTTTTACAACCAGAGCCTAATACTTTAATGATTTTCATTTTTATTCCTTAATAATTAATTTTTTAAATTGAAGATGACAAGGTTGGCGCTAGTGCATTAAAAATCCAACCGACCAGTGTAAACGCGACTAATAAAAGACAGAATAATATCGCCAGTAAGCGCCATTGCATAACTTGTTTTAGCAAAATAAATTCAGGAAAACTTGCCGCCACTGTACTCATACAAAATGCCAATGTGGTGCCTATAGGTAGACCATTGATAATCAGGCTTTCCATCACAGGAATAACCCCTGTCGCATTGGAATAAAGAGGAATACCCAGCAACACAGCGGCAGGAACAGACCACCATTGTCCGTCACCCAAATGCGCCGCAATCCAACCGTCGGGAACAAAACCATGTAATGCAGCACCTAAACCGACACCAATAATGACCCATTTCCATACCCGGCCAAAAATATCCAGCATCTCAGTTTTGGCAAATTGATGCCTTTGTGGCAAAGACAAGGGGTCTGCACTGACGCCATCATCAACCTTATCTTCGCCGCCCTTTTGTTGACCACGTTTTAACGCTTCTGCCGCAAACGATTGCAACCAACGTTCCGCTTTAATCGTGTCAAGAAATAACCCTCCTAACATGCCCACACTCATGCCGACGGCGACGTACAAAAGAGTAAACTTTATCCCCAATAAACTCATCAGCAGTAATATTGCCACTTCGTTGATTAAGGGCGAAGTGATCAAAAAACTCATGGTGATCCCCAAAGGGATCCCCGCAGACGTGAAGCCTAAAAACACCGGAATACTCGAACAGGAACAAAATGGGGTGACGACACCAAATCCAGCTCCCATCAAGTAACCTACGCCTCGATGTTTACCGGCTAAATAATCCCTGACTCGCTCCACATTTAACGACGCCCGCATTAGGGCAATGAGATAAATCATCACTAAGAGCAATGCAAAAATTTTAGTGACATCTTCAACAAAGAAATGCAGCGCATCACCGAGCTTTGTCTCTGCCGACAAGCCCAATACACTGTAAATAAGCCAAGATGCCAAATCAGAAAAGATTTGAAACATAAATAAAATACTCAAGAAATCGCTTAAGCTTAAGATAACTGATTTTTCAGATAAAATTTAAGACATAGATCTCGATTTTATCGAGACTGCATTAATGATCAACTCAGGTCACCCAATTTCAGTTAATGAGGCATTACTGAGTAAACATAACCACATTAGTATTTGCGAACAAATAACCGTGAGCGCTAAACAGCGATATGCAAAGCTGAAACAGAAATGGATCAAATTTCATTTCCTGATATGCCAATGAATAGCAACGAATTAGTTAGGCTACAGATCGTTATAAAAGATCATGAGCAGCTTGTCGTTGTTATACTTATTGAAATAAGATTGAATATTTTATAAAAATGTATCGACAACAAAGATCCTAATTGGGTTGTCTTAAACGTCAATAATGCACATGCAACTATCAAAAATTGAGGCTAAACAATGCAACGTAGACAATTTTTAAAAGTGGGTGTAGCGAGCGCAGCCATCGGCTTAGGGGGGGCGAGTGTGATGTGGTTAAACCAAGGCAAGGATACTAAGCTACTTAATTTAAACGCATTGTTATCGATCCTGAATAAAATGTCATTATTACCGCCAGAGCAATTAGCAAGCCTAAGTACTGGCCAATGGAACACTGCCCAGGTATTCAGCCACTGTGCCCAAAGTGTTGAGTTTTCGATGACCGGGTTTCCGCAACATAAATCTGCCGTATTTAAGCACACGGTTGGCACACTAGCGTTTGCGGTTTTTGCCACTAAAGGGGCGATGTCGCATAGCTTAAGTGAATCTATTCCCGCGGCACCAATACTAGATGAACATGTCGACGTTAACGTCGCCTTGAACCGTTTGATACAATCCTTAGGTGATTTTCAGCAATATGAGGGTGAACTCAAGCCACACTTTGCTTATGGCGCATTAACTAAATCAGAATACGAACTTGCCCATGTATTACATTTTTATAATCACCAGCAAACTTTTACCTAAGTCAGTTAGTCGTTAATCTTTGCTTGGGATAATAAACGGTTATCAAACAGCCTTTCCCTGTTAATTATCTTGTATTGACTTACGAACAAAACCAATGCCAACTTTGATATAATATTAGGTGTAATAGTATGATTCTAAATTACTTATTCTATCTCACATCCCCAGTTGAGATTCGTTAATTTAGAACGAGATAAGTATTAGCAGGTTAAATCAGCCTCCACGCGACATTGAGTGCAGCTTAGAGCGACCATTGTTTGCCATGCTATTAGTTTCACTTAACCGCAACGCCCAATTACCCTGATGTTGCTGCTCGCAGGCAGTTTCGGTATCAAAGCTAACATGCTGATTGATGTCTTTGAGGTTAATATCGTATTGAGCAAGGGTGCGTTGAATTAAGCTTAACAATATCGCTTTATCACCGCGTTGATTAAATTGCATTAGCTGTGATTCAGTATCAAATATGCAAATAATCCGTAAACCTTTAGGAAATATAGCATAATCAACCATATGGGTAATCCACGCAAAACCTGGATAGGCCGCTATTGCTTGTTGGCATACAGAGGTTAATCCCTCTCTTAATTGATTGTCTCTTTTTTTGTCAATTTTACGCATACTAAAAATGTTCTTCCTAAGTCAGTATAACTAACCTCATCTCGGGATAATAAGCGGTTATCAAACAGCCTTTTGTTTCTCTATCTGCCTTACATTAACGTTCAATAGGCCAGCTATTGACGCGTCAATACGCCTCGATAGCAACACAAAAGACCAGCTTGATATTGATGACTTAACGATAGACTGATTTTTATCCGTCTATCCCATCTCTATATCCCGAGTTGAGGCTAAGCTAATAAATCATCTTGTTAAAACATATTTAGCGCATTGTTTTTATGCAGATAAAATATCGGAAACAATGACACTACTTAACCTTATTATCTCAATCGGGGTTAATTATAACCCACTATTTTACTAGCAAGAGCATTGTTCAAGTTTAAGACAATGGCTAAGCAATAAAACGACTTTAGATTATCTCAACTTGCATTGACTCGATTTCCGCCAGCATTTTTTGCTCTATACATTGCTTGATCTGCATGTTGAATTAATTGCTGCTCATCATCACCGTTTTCAGGGTAACGAGCAACGCCAATACTCGGTGACAGTTGCAAATTAAGACTGTCAAATTGATAAGGTTTCTCAAGCTCAATACGTATGTTTTCAGCAATAACAAGCACATCATCAAATAAATCAATTCCATTTAACACAACTAGAAACTCATCCCCACCAAAGCGTCCAACCGTATCCGATTTACGGACACAATCGCGCAAACGTTGAGCTATATTCTTGAGTAGCTTGTCACCGACAAGATGACCATAACTATCATTTACATGCTTAAACCCATCAATATCGATAAATAACAAGGAAAGATCAGTGCCTTCGCGGCGCGCTAATCCAAGTGAAGTTTGTAAGCGCCCAAACAATAATGTCCTGTTCGGCAATTCTGTTAATGGATCATGTCCTGATATGTAATGCAGTTGCCGTTCCATTTGCTTGCGTTCAGTAATATCGTGAGCAATCGCGATTCTAAATTGGTGATACTCTGACCATCGAGCAGACCAAAGAATGTCGACGATTTCTCCATCCTTGCGGACCCAGCGATTTTCAAACCGAGGTTGAAGTTTCCCACTCATTAGTGTGTCAACAACGTTAAGCGTTCTTATGCCATCCTCGGGATAGACAAAGCCAATCATTGGTTTGCCTATCACTTCGTCAGGAGAATATCCAAAAATATCTTCAAACGCAGCACTGACAAACACAAAACAGCCTTTTCTATCAACGACACAAACTGCATCAAGCATTAAATCCATAACATCTCTAAGCGCCACTAAGTCAATGGTCTTCATACAGTGCATACCTCGAGAAGTTAGATTTATTGTTAAAGGCTAATATATGCCAGCTTATAAGCAGAGTAAAATAAACTCAACGACTTATGGGAATATCATTTATTCATATCGATGAGGAAAGGCCTGAGAATTAACCTTGTATTAGTTATAGTGTAGTTTATCCATTGAATGAACAAACAGCACAAGTGATTTATTCTATTAGCATTCTGCTCACGACCATAAAAACATCGCCTACAGACAAAGCGAAGCTCGAACGAGTCATACTGATGCGGATCGAGCGTTCAGCCTTGCTGAGGAAATAACCGATGCAGCGATGTCATTAGACTCTGTTATTCAAACCGTTAATGTTTAGGGTCAATATGATAGATGTGCAGCCCTCGAACGAATTAAATGCTTCAGTGGTAAGCAAAAAATATTACATTATCATTTAAGCCAAGGTACCATTCACTTTATAGAGTATAATTTATCCGTAATCCATGACCATGTTGTTGGCTTTATTGAGCATAAAAAAATAACAAGGCATAACTTATGCCATTAATATGCTCATTAAATAATATAAATGCTTTATCCGCGCTTGCAAACTAGCATAAATGCGGTTAAGTTAATTGCAAGTCGATACACACGACATTCAATGAGAGTATAATTCCTCATTAAACTAATTAAATAAGATTACATAAAGAGAATTACCATGAACATCCAAGTGACTACAATCCACCATCATCACCATATGCGGTAGCCTTCGGATGCTAACTGCCGAAGGACGATATCCTTCTGGTGGTGAACAATATTTCACATAAACCCCTGGAAGGAATTTCAGGGGTTTTTTGTTGTTCTAAATTTATATTTTTATTTAAGCTGTTAAATTTACACTATTTTATAGTTAATACATTAAGGAAGTATCACATGAGTGAATCAAAGCGTTTACGTATTGCCATCCAGAAATCAGGTCGTTTATCAAAAGAGTCTCAACAGTTATTGAAAAGCTGTGGCGTTAAATTTAACGTTAATGAGCAACGCCTGATTGCCCACGCTGACAACATGCCAATCGACTTATTACGTGTTCGTGATGATGATATTCCAGGCTTGGTAATGGATGGTGTTGTTGACCTCGGGATTATCGGTGAGAACGTGCTAGAAGAAGAGCAAATTGAGCGCCAACTAGCAAACAAACCCGCTGAATGTACTAAATTACGTGAATTAGATTTTGGTTCGTGCCGTCTATCATTAGCGGTACCCAATGAGTTTAAATACCAAGATGCTAACTCACTTGAAGGTCTGCGTATCGCCACTTCTTACCCCAACTTACTGCGCCGCTTTATGCAAGAAAAAGGCATTAACTACAGCGACTGTATGTTAAAAGGTTCAGTTGAAGTAGCACCACGAGCTGGATTATCTGACGGCATTTGTGATTTGGTGTCGACCGGAGCCACCCTTGAAGCTAACGGCTTGTATGAAACCGAAGTGATTTACCGCTCAAAGGCTTGCATCATTCAATCAAGTAAAACTCAATCTACTGAAAAACAGGCACTCATCAACAAAATCTTATCGCGTATTAATGGCGTTATCCGTGCCCGTGAAAGTAAGTACATCTTATTGCACGCCCCAATTGAAACCTTAGATCAAATCGTGGCCCTACTCCCAGGCGCAGAAAACCCAACAGTATTACCTCTTAATGACGACACTAATCGCGTTGCCATTCACGCAGTGAGTACAGAGGATTTATTCTGGGACACAATGGAAGAGCTAACGGCATTAGGTGCCAGCTCAATTCTAGTCATGCCTATTGAAAAAATGATGGGGTAACACAAATGCAAATTCTCGATTGGGCCTCTTTATCGACCAAGCAGCAACGACAAACCTTAGCACGGTCGCCATTGATTGGTGATGCCAGTGTAGAGCAAGGTGTTCGCGACATTATTGAGCAAGTTAACGCTCAAGGTGATAGCGCGTTATTGGCTTATAACAAAAAATTTGACGGTGTTGAACTGACAGAGTTAGCGTTATCAACTGACGCTATTGCCGCCGCTTGTGCGCGAGTGGGTGACGACGTTAAGCAAGCTGTAGCGCAAGCAGTCAATAACATTGAAACCTTTCACAAGGCGCAAGTGTTTCAGGGTGTAGATATTGAAACTCAAGCGGGAATTCGTTGCGAGCTTAGAAGCGAACCTATCGAGCGTGTCGGCTTATATATTCCTGGCGGCACAGCACCATTAATCTCAACGGTAATGATGCTCGCCCTGCCAGCAAGAATAGCCGGCTGTGGCAAACGCGTATTGGTCAGCCCACCGCCAATTAATGATGCGATTATTTATGCAGCCAATGTGTGCAGCATTACCGATATTTTCCAAGTCGGCGGCGCCCAAGCTATTGCGGCAATGGCGTTTGGTACTGAATCAGTACCAAACGTAGACAAAATATTTGGTCCAGGTAATCGCTATGTGACCGAAGCCAAGCGCTTAGTGTCACAAGACAGCCGTGTTAGCGTGTCTATTGACATGCCAGCAGGCCCGTCTGAAGTGCTAGTGATTGCCGACAAAGATGCTAATCCTGCTTTTGTGGCGTCCGATTTACTGTCGCAAGCTGAACACGGCGTTGATTCACAAGTGATGTTAGTCACTGACTCATTAACTCTTGCCGAAGATGTAAACCAAGCTTTAATTGAACAATTAGCCCAATTGAGTCGTAAAGACATCGCCGCGCAAGCACTAGAATGCAGCCGCAGTATTATTGTCAGTGATATGGGGCAAGCCACCAAGGTGTCTAACTTATATGGTCCAGAGCATTTAATTATTCAAACTGCAGCGCCTCGTGAAGTACTGAAACATGTGCGCGGTGCGGGGTCTGTGTTTTTAGGGGCTTACACACCAGAATCTGTCGGTGATTATGCCAGTGGCACCAACCACGTGTTACCGACATATGGTTATAGCCGTTCGGTATCCAGCTTGTCATTGGCCGATTTTAGCCGCCGCTTTACGGTGCAAGAACTCAGCAAGCAAGGACTACAATCCTTAGGCCAAAGTGTGATGGTATTAGCTGAAAATGAACTGTTAGATGCGCATAAAAATGCCATCGCCATTCGTTTAGCCAGTTTGCAGTAGTTGTTATTGTCTAAGCTTTGATCTAGAACAGAAGTGATGAATTAACACCTTTATAGCGAAGAAAGTAGAGAACACAGCCATGAGTCAGACCCAAGTAGCGCCTTTTGATCCAAACACGTTGGCCAGACCCGAGTTACTTACGTTAACACCGTATCAAAGTGCCAGACGTATCGGCGGCAGAGGGGATATTTGGATCAATGCCAACGAGTCGCCATTTAATAATAGCCCGCTTGATAAAGTGAATCGTTACCCAGAATGCCAGCCACCTGAACTCATCAATGCTTACAGCCGGTATTCTGGCGTAAAAGCAAGTAACATTATTGCCAGTCGTGGCGCTGATGAAGCGATTGAATTACTGATCCGCACCTTTTGTATTCCAGGTGTCGACACCATTGCTTGTTTTGGACCGACTTACGGCATGTACTCCATTAGCGCGGCGACCTTTAATGTTGGCGTCAACGCACTAAGCTTAACGGATAACTATCAGTTACCTCAAAATTGGCCAGCACAAATCGGCAATGCCAAAATTGTGTTTATTTGTAACCCAAATAACCCAACTGGCACTGTGATAGCGAAAGACAAAATTGAACAAGCAATTCAAGCGGCGCCAAATTCAATTGTGGTGGTAGACGAAGCCTATATTGAATTTTGCCCTGACTACAGCGTGGCCGATTTACTGGGTAAGTACCCTAACCTTGTCGTGCTGCGCACTCTATCAAAAGCGTTTGCCTTAGCGGGCGCCCGTTGTGGTTTTATGCTTGCCAGTGATGACATTATCGATTTAGTGATGCGAGTCATCGCCCCTTATCCGGTGCCATTGCCAGTATCAGACCTTGCGATAAAAGCCTTAAGCGCAACGGGTATCGACACTATGCAAGCCCAAGTGGCTAGCTTAGTTGAGCAAGGAAAACGCTTAAGCAATGCACTTACAGCCTATGGCGCCAAGGTGTTACCGGCAAACGGTAACTATGTGCTGGCTAAATTTGCCGATGTCAACGCTGCCGCTAAACGCTTAAGTGATTCAGGTGTAGTCGCCCGCGCCTATAAAGATCCGCGTCTTGCTGATGCCATTCGCTTTAGCTTTACCAATGAACAACAAACAAATTTAATTATCTCTTTGTTTACAAAAAACCTGTCTGAGTCGGTAGCAGAAGTGGGCCAAAAGTCGCTTCGATAGATAACCTGATGAACAGATTGATAGGCACATAGATTAACATTAATAGATTA
Organism: Shewanella sp. T24-MNA-CIBAN-0130; assembly: GCF_040310185.1. Lineage (NCBI taxonomy): Bacteria > Pseudomonadati > Pseudomonadota > Gammaproteobacteria > Alteromonadales > Shewanellaceae > Shewanella > Shewanella sp. T24-MNA-CIBAN-0130. Next base: position 134,884 of record NZ_JBEOPP010000008.1, read on the forward strand.
AAACGAATAAAATTACACCCTATTGAAGGCATTGAACATGAAACAGAACATATTATTCATCGACCGTGATGGCACTTTAGTTGAAGAGCCGGCAATCGATAAACAACTCGATAGTTTGGCTAAATTGGTGTTTGAGCCACAAGTGATCCCAGCGCTGCTTAAATTACAAAATGCGGGTTTTCGCTTGGTGATGGTCAGCAATCAAGACGGTTTGGGTACCGATTCATTTCCAAAAGCTGACTTTGATGCTCCGCACAATATGATGATGCAAATATTTGCAAGCCAAGGGGTGAAGTTTGACGATGTGGTGATTTGCCCACACTTTAATGATGAAAATTGCAGCTGCCGCAAACCGAAACTGGGCCTAGTAAAAGACTACCTGACTCAAGGCAAAGTGGACTTTACCACTTCAGCGGTGATTGGCGATCGCGAAACCGACGTTGAGCTTGCCAATGCTATGGGTATTAAAAGCTATAAATACAATCGTCAAACGCTGAATTGGGATGACATTGCTAATGTATTGCTTAGCAAAGGCCGTATTGCAACTGTGGTACGCACCACCAAAGAAACAGACATCAAAGTCACCATTGACCTAGACAGTCAAACTAAGGGTAAGATTGAAACTGGCATTGGATTTTTTGACCACATGTTAGATCAAATTCAAACCCACGGTAATTTTAAAATGGACGTGCACGTTGATGGCGATTTAGACATCGACGATCACCACAGCGTGGAAGACACCGCCCTAGCCATTGGTGATGCTATTCGCCAGGCATTAGGCGACAAGCGCGGCATCGCCCGTTTCGGTTTCAGTTTACCCATGGATGAAGCCAGCGGCGAATGCCTAATGGACATTTCAGGTCGCCCATTTATTAAATTTAATGCTGATTTTGAGCGTGAAATGGTCGGCGAAATGGCCATTGAGATGGTGCCACACTTTTTCCGCTCGTTTGCCGATGGCCTGCGCTGCACCTTACACATTGGCTCCAAAGGCGATAACGATCACCACAAAGTAGAAGCACTGTTTAAGGTACTCGGTCGTACGCTTCGCCAAGCGGTGAAGGTCGAAGGTGACATACTGCCATCAAGCAAAGGCGTGCTGTAAGGAGTTCATATGACAGAACTATCGGTTTCATCAAGCACGTCTACTACGGCTTCGACAAGCATGGCCAATGACCTTACCGTTATTATAGATACCGGCTGCGCCAATTTAAGCTCAGTACGGTTTGCCTTTGAGCGTCTTAACGCTAATGTCATTGTCAGTGCTGACTTTGATGTTATTCGCAGCGCGGCACGAGTGGTATTGCCAGGTGTTGGCACCGCAGGTGCGGCCATGGACGCCTTAAAACAAAAAAACTTAGTCGAGCTGATTAAAAGCTTAACTCAACCTGTGATGGGCGTGTGTCTTGGCATGCAAATGCTGGCATCTTTATCGAATGAACATGGCGGTCGCAGCGAGCAAAGTATCACTTGCTTAGGCCTAGTACCCACTGACATCGGCGACTTAGACAGCAAAGGCTTGCCTTTACCTCACATGGGCTGGAATCAAATTGAGGTCAGCGATCATCCTTTGTTTGTTGGGATAGAAAATGGCAGCTACGTGTATTTTGTTCACAGCTACCGCGCGCCAATCAGTGAATACACTTTAGCCCGCAGCACCTATGGCGAATCATTCAGTGCCGCTATTGGTAAAGGTAACTTTTTTGGGGTGCAATTCCACCCAGAAAAGAGTGCCAAAGTGGGTGCAAAGATTTTACAAAACTTTTTAAATATGGGGACACCACAGTGATTATTCCTGCCATTGATTTAATTGACGGCCAAGTGGTGCGTTTATACCAAGGTGACTACGACAAGCAAACCACCTTTGACTTAAGCCCATTGGCGCAATTGCAGTCTTATCAAGCCCAAGGGGCAAAATTGTTGCATATTGTTGACTTAACGGGTGCAAAAGATCCTAATAATCGTCAAACCCAATTAATTACTGAACTTGCTGCGGGGCTTGATGTTGATATTCAAGTCGGCGGCGGTATTCGAACTGAAGAGCAAGTCGCGGAATTATTAGCTATCGGAGTTAAGCGCGTGGTCATTGGCTCGCTTGCCGTTAAAGAGCCTGAACGGGTTAAAAGCTGGCTAAACAAATACGGCCCTGAGGCAATTTGTTTAGCGCTAGATGTCAACATTAACGACGCCGGTGAAAAAATCGTTGCGGTATCGGGTTGGCAGTCTGGTGGCGGTAAGTCACTAGAATCACTGGTGGCTGAATTTGAAACTGTCGGCCTTAAACATGCTTTAGTGACCGATATTAGCCGTGATGGCACCCTAACTGGCGCTAACACTGAACTCTATACTGAACTTGCTTCCACGTATCCTGACATCCTTTGGCAAGCCTCTGGTGGTATTGCCACGCTAGACAATGTCGCCGCAGTACGCGACAGTAAAGCATCGGGGATTATTATCGGCAAAGCACTGCTAATTAACCAATTTACCGTTAAGGAGGCAATCCAATGTTGGCCAAACGCATAGTTCCTTGTCTTGATGTACGCGAAGGTAAAGTGGTTAAAGGAATACAATTTCGCAATCACGAAATTGTCGGTGACATAGTGCCGCTGGCGGCTCGTTACGCCCTTGAAGGTGCTGATGAATTAGTATTTTATGACATTACTGCCAGTGCTCACGATCGGGTGATTGATAAATCTTGGATCAGCCGCGTCGCGGAGCAAATTGATATCCCCTTTTGCGTCGCCGGTGGCATTAAAACCATCGAACAAGCACGTGAAAAATTGGCTTTTGGTGCCGATAAAATCTCGATAAACTCGCCAGCATTAAGTGACCCTAGCTTGATATCCCGTTTGCAAGACGAGTTTGGCCGCCAATGTATCGTTATTGGTATTGATTCATTTTATGATGCTGCCAGTGACAGCTATAAAGTCAAACAGTTTACCGGTGATCAAGCCGCCACTAAAGACACCCAATGGTATACTCAAGATTGGGTTGAAGAAGTGCAAAAGCGTGGCTGTGGTGAAATAGTACTTAACGTCATGAACCAAGACGGCGTGCGCGGCGGTTACGATATCAAGCAATTAAGCATGGTTAGGGCAATATGCGATGTACCGTTAATTGCTTCTGGCGGTGCTGGCACCATGGCGCACTTCAAAGAAGTGTTCGAACTTGCCAAGGTCGACGCTGCATTAGCGGCAAGCGTATTCCATAAAGGCATTATTGATATTGGTGAACTCAAGCAATATCTGCACGCCAATAGCATCGCAATTCGTTTATAATTTTGCAAAAAAAAGAGAACACCTATGACTGATATTGTATTTGATAGCACAAGCGTGGACTGGGACAAACAACAAGGCGCTACTTCGGGATTAGTTCCAGCGGTCGTGCAGCATCACCTGACCGGTAAAGTGCTTATGCTAGGTTACATGGATAAAGCCGCCTTAGCCAAAACCTTAGCCACTAACCAAGTCACCTTTTTTAGCCGCTCAAAACAGCGTTTGTGGACCAAAGGCGAAACCTCTGGCAACACACTTGATTTAATTGCTATCGATAAAGACTGCGATAATGACAGCTTTTTAGTACAAGTTATTCCTAACGGCCCGACTTGCCATACCGGCACAGAAAGCTGCTGGCCAGATGGCAACGCCCATCCTTTTATCGATAACCTGACTAAGCTGATTATTTCACGTAAAGGTCAAAGTGCTGATTCAAGCTACACAGCATCATTATTTGAACGTGGTACAAAGCGTATTGCACAAAAAGTCGGTGAAGAAGGCCTTGAAACCGCCCTTGCTGCAGCCACCCATGATAAAGAAGAGTTGGTCAATGAAGCGTCTGATTTAATGTATCACTTAATTGTGTTACTTGAAGATCAAGGCTTGTCGATGGCAGACATCAATAAAAACTTATTAGATCGTCACACCAAAGCCAACAAATCTGACACGAATAAGTAACGCTTTAGCTGGTTAAATTAATAATAAAAAAGACGCCACGGCGTCTTTTTTATTGATGCAAAAATCGGTGTTAATTAACTTTTATGACTTCGGTTAATCGTCAAATTACCATCAACATGTAAATCACGTTGTGGATAAGCAATCACCACATTATGCTCGTTAAATAGCTCGTACATTCTAAAACGAATTTCGCTACGACGGCGGCGGATATCAGTTTCTGACACTGCGCTGACCCAAAAAATTAAGTCAAAAATCAATGCATTGTCGCCAAAATCTTCAAATAAGACGGAGGGTTCAGGTTGCGGCAAAATATCATCTCGCTCACCAATAACTTGATAAATTAGCTCACGAACTTTAATCACATCCGAACCGTAAGCCACGCCAACACGAACAAATGTTCGGGCATTTTTATCAATCAAGGTCCAGTTAGTCACGGTGTTTTCGAGTAACAGACTGTTGGGCACTAGCATGTGCACTCCGTCATTACGGCGTATCAAGGTTGAGCGAGTGTTAATACACTCTACAACGCCTCGCGCCTCACCTACTTCTAAAAAATCACCAATGCGGATGGGACGTTCCCACATTAAAATCCAGCCACTGATAAAGTTATTAATAATGTTTTGCGCACCAAAACCCACACCAATCGCTATCGCACCTGACACAAATGCAAACGCAGTTAAGGGAATATTTAAAATTTCCATACAGGTAAAAATGAGTACTGCGATACTAATAATAAAATACATGCGAGTGAATAAATGGATCGCATCGGCACCAACATTACGACGTTTGAGTGCTTTAACAATCAAGCGCCCAACACGAGTGATAATAAACCAGGCTAAAAATATGTACAAAGGCACTTGTAACAACTGCAACAAAGTAATTGGGCTATCGTCGTAGGTAAATACCACCAAAGACAAGGCCGATAACAATTCGTTAAAATCCATATGAACCTCTTATTCTTGTGATTACATCAAGGTGATGGTTATAATTTAGTAAAACTCTTGCTCTCCTGGTGGACGAGTTTTGAGCAATTTCAAAAACCACATATATTGTTCTGGATAAGCATTAATCACTTGCTCAACCACTTTGTTTAACGCGATGGCTTCATTCTCTTTGCCAATCATCTCATCAGGATTAACCGCTGGCAGCACCGTCATAATAAATTGTTTAGCCTGCTGGTCGTAACCAATCTTAACGGGCATGACTTGTGCATTACCGGCTTGGGCTAAGCGACCGACAACCGGTAATGTGGCTTTAACTGTGCCCATAAAAGGCGCAAATATACTTTTTTCAGGCCCTAAATCTTCATCAGGCAAATAGAAAAAACTGTTGTCATTTTTTAACTCGGCCAATAAAGCTCTAATCCCTGCTTCACGCATATACACACGACCACCTTGACTACTGCGCATGCGATTACTAAACCAATTAAATAATCCATTGCGATGGGCTTTAGCCATGGTCACTAACGGAATTTCCATGTTAATTCGCAGACCTGCATATTCCATTGGCCAAACATGCGGCATGATAAAAATTATCGGTTGTTTTGCCTCTCGGGCAGCTTGCACATTTTTAATGCCATTAAGTTGAATGCGGCGTTTTAAGTGCGCTTTAGAACGAATAAGCAACTCAGCTTGCGACAATAAGGTAATGACAAATGTTTCAACATTCTGTTTGATTAACGCATCTACATCTGCAGGTGACTTATCAGGAAAACAGTGCGTAATATTCACCTTTGCGATCCGCAATGGTTTCTTGGCAACTTTCATTACTACTCGGGCAAATAATCTCGCAATGGGATCTCGAATGCTTGCAGGAAGTGCACCAAATAAAAACAGCACAGCGATGGCTAACCATGTCCCCCAGTGACGAGGGTGTAATAGTGATTTATTAAAACGAGTATCGAAATATTTTGCTTGTCGTGCCAAAAGAAACTCCAAATAAACTGACCCTGATCCACAGGGAAGAATCATATTATAACAATGGCATTATACTAAGGATTAATGAGTGTGGAACAGTAATTATGCCCGACAACATCAAAACATCACTCTCTCTTAGTGCTATACCCATGTTTATAAAACTAGCTTGCTCACGATTTCTCTGACGGTAAGGATAATGTTATAGATCATGTGGATATAATGAAATGATAAAATAAATTTACCAAATTCAAAAACAAAAGAGCCACTCAATTAAGAGTGGCTCTTCGTAATACAGATCCGATCGGATTGGCGTATTAACTAGTGAACTACTTTTTACCCGAGTTTGCTGCTTCAACACGTGACTTTAACTTCTGTCCAGGACGGAAGGTAACAACACGGCGTGCAGAAATTGGAATATCTTCACCAGTTTTCGGGTTCCTTCCCGGTCTTTGATTCTTGTCCCTAAGGTCAAAGTTGCCAAAGCCAGATAACTTGACCTGCTCACCACTTTCGAGTGCTTCACGAATTTCTTCAAAAAAAGACTCGACCATCTCTTTAGCCACACGTTTGTTAATACCTAATGTTTCAAAAAGATGTTCTGCCATTTCGGCTTTGGTAAGTGCCATACTTTAATCCCTCAACGATGCGTTGAACTCGGTCTTTAGAGCCGATACCACTGCAACCATAGTTTCAGTAATATCTTTATCTTCAAGTGTACGAGTAGTGTCTTGTAATGTAAGTGCGATGGCGAGGCTCTTTTTGCCAAGCTCAACACCCTTACCTTGGTATACATCGAACAAGTTTAAGCCAACCAACTGATTTTCGCCAACTTTTCTTATCAAATTCATAACATCAGTTGCAGAAACTGCTTCATCTACTACTAACGCTATGTCACGACGGTTAGCAGGAAACTTAGATACAGCTTGGGCTAGCGGCAAACGGGCGTGCAATAATGCATCCAGTTCTAACTCGAAAATAATTGTTTTGCCATTGAGTCCAAAAGGCTTTTCCAACTTTGGATGGATAGCACCGATATGACCAATGACGCGATTATTTCGTAATATTTCAGCACATTGTCCTGGATGCAGCGCAGGATGTGTTGCCCCTCTAAAGCTAAATTCTGTAGAGGCAACTGTCAAGCCGATTATTGCTTCTAAATCACCTTTTAAATCAAAGAAGTCGACGATTGTAGACTCCATTGACCAATGCTCATCGTTTTGAACACCAGAAATGACCGCGCCCAGCATAGCTTGTTGACGAACACCAGAATCTGCTTGTGCATCAGGGATAAAGCGTAAACCCGTCTCAAATAAACGCACTCGATTTTGCTGACGGCTTTGGTTATAGCCTACGGCTGTCAATAATCCAGTAAACATTGATAAGCGCATGGCTGACATTTCGACTGAAATCGGGTTAGGCAACACCATGGCCTCTTCGCCAGGGTGAACAATATTTTGCATTTTTGGGTCAACAAAACTGTAGGTCACTGCTTCTTGGAAACCACGAGCAACAAATATACTGCGCACACGCTTAAGCGAAATATCAGCTTCTTGGTGATCAGGCATGCTTAACGCTGCCATTGGCGCAATATTAGGGATATTGTTATAACCATAAATACGCGCCACTTCTTCGATCAAATCTTCTTCAATCGCCATATCAAAACGATATGTTGCCGTGGTGACAATCCAATCATTGCCGTCAACGTTCACGCTAAAACCTAAACATTCAAGAATTTCCGTCACGTCAGTATCAGAAATAACATGCCCTAATGTTTTGTCTAACTTGCTACGACGCAAAGTGATAGTTGCTGCTACGGGTAAATGCTCAATCGATACCGCTTCAACAACTTGACCGGCTTCACCACCACAAATATCTAATACAAGGCGAGTAGCGCGGTCCATGACCTTATGTTGTAGCTCAGGGTCAACTCCACGCTCAAAACGATGTGAAGCGTCTGTGTGTAAGCCTAAACGACGTGATTTACCCATAATGGCCAATGGAGAGAAAAAAGCACACTCCAAAAGGATATCTTGGGTGTTTTCATTTACACCGGTACTTTCACCACCAAATACCCCCGCAAGCGCAACAGCTTGTTTGTCGTCGGTAATCACTAAGGTATCGCTTGGTACCGTAATTTCATTGCCATCAAGCAAGGTTAGCTTTTCAACACCATCAGCTAAACGCACGGTAATGCCGCCGTTTAAGGTATTTAAATCAAACGCATGCATTGGCTGACCAAATTCAATCAACACATAATTGGTAATATCAACAATGGGATCAATTGAACGAATACCACTGCGACGCAATTTTTCTTGCATCCATAATGGCGTGACGGCCTTAATATTGATGTTTTTGACTACGCGGCCTAAGTAACGAGGGCAAAGATTTGGCGCTACCACACTGATGCTAAACGGCGCATCTATCGTGGCGGTTACGGCTTGCCAAGAAGGCTCTATTACCGCTTGACGATTTAATACGCCCACTTCACGAGCAAGACCGGCCATGCCTAAACAATCGGCTCGGTTAGCGGTTAAGTCAACATCAATAATGGCATCATCTAATTGCAAATATTCACGCACATTCAGGCCTATAGGTGCATCTTGCGGTAATTCAATAATGCCATCGCTTTCGATGTCTATACCTAACTCGCCGTAAGAACACAACATGCCCATTGACGGTTGGCCGCGTAATTTGGCTTTTTTAATTTTAAAATCGCCTGGTAATACTGCGCCCACCATCGCTACTGCGACTTTTAAGCCTAAACGGCAGTTTGGTGCACCACAAACGATGTCGATAAGCTCATCGCCGCCAACATTGATTTTAGTGACGCGTAATTTGTCTGCATCTGGGTGTTGGCCACATTCAACCACTTCACCGATGACCACGCCGCTAAAATCGCCAGCGACGGCATCAATACCGTCAACTTCAAGACCAGCCATGGTGATTTGGTGTGATAATGCGTCACGACTTACTGATGGGTTAACCCACTCACGAAGCCAAGATTCACTGAATTTCATCTACTTTTTGCTCCGTTATTTGAATTGCTTAAGAAAACGTAAATCGTTTTCAAAGAAGGCACGTAAATCATTTACGCCATAGCGCAACATGGTTAAACGCTCAACACCCATACCAAAAGCAAAACCAGAGTATTTCTCAGGGTCAATACCCACACTGCGCAGTACATTTGGATGTACCATGCCGCAGCCTAATACTTCTAACCACTTACCGTTTTTACCCATAACATCCACTTCAGCAGAAGGTTCTGTAAATGGGAAGTAAGATGGGCGAAAACGTACTTCTAAATCTTGTTCAAAGAAGTTACGTAAAAAGTCATGCAAAATGCCTTTAAGTTCTGCAAAATTAACGTTTTCAGCAACCATTAACCCTTCAACTTGATGGAACATTGGCGTATGAGTTTGGTCGTAATCGTTACGATAAACACGGCCTGGAGAAATGATCCGAAGTGGCGGTTTTTCATGTTCCATGGTGCGAATTTGCACCCCAGATGTTTGCGTGCGTAACATCACTTTGGGGTTAAAGTAAAAAGTATCATGATCGGCACGAGCTGGATGATGCTCAGAAATATTTAGCGCATCGAAATTATGGAAATCATCTTCGATTTCAGGTCCTTGTTTAACAACAAAACCAAGCTCACCAAAGAAGGTTTCAATACGTTCGATAGTGCGCGTAACCGGATGTAAGCCGCCAATATCGAGCGTACGACCCGGAAGAGTGACATCAATATTTTCAGCAATTAATTTTGCTTCTAATTCAGATGCTTTCAATCCGTCGATACGCACAGTCAACTGTTGTTGAACGGCTTGCTTTGCTTGATTGACTGCGGCACCAAAGGCAGGCTTTTCTTCTGCGCTTAATGATCCCATCATTTTCATCATGTCAGTAATTTTACCTTTTTTACCAAGGTAATCGACACGGATATCATCCAATGTTTTTAGATCACAGGCCTTATCAATGACCTCTAAGGCTTGTTCTACGATCTCGGTTAACTGCTGCATGTTATCATCCACTGCATTTTTGCATTTAAATGCGATTGAGCGTCTAGTCGACTATACGAGTTCACCATAGTGGCAACCCAGTAAGTGACGACGCGGTAGTTTGACGCTTATTATGATAACTAAACAGTCAAGACTGGGGTTAAAATAAAAGATTGGAATTTTACGTTAGCAAGTACAACTTTACTAGTCATTATTGGTATTTTTAATAGCAAATAGTTGTATTTACCTACAATTAACCCACTTAGCCTGTAACCGTGGCAACAAGTGTTAACTCAGGAGTCTACCCAACCGAAATCGTCAGTCTGTTGATGATGGGGTCTGGTTAGCTTACAGCAAGGTTACCTGTCCCGATTTAGTGCGGTTGAACATGTCGCGGTCAAGGGTATTTACTCCTAAATCGGTCAGTAAAAAAGACGCAACCTGCGTGTTTTATGTGGTCACGGGTTAATGAGTTAAATCAGCGTTTACTATATCGATGACCGATGAAAACGAGGTTGCAGAGTCGCGTCAATACCAAAGCCATTACTGGCGGTGTTCAACTCAAACCAACGTACACCTTTCAATTTAGCCCCTCCGAGGCTAATAATCATTATACTTTATTAATACGAGCACAAAACAGACAAAAAAATACCGCTCATATTGAGCGGTATTGTTAACCGATTTTATTGACCGATATTGTTAACCGATATTATTGACCAATAATAAGGAATTAATGTTTTTTAAACGCATCAACCATATAGTGATCCTGTAACCAGTTTCGGCTAATTAATAATTTATAACCCATTTTGGTACGGTCTTTAGATCCATATCGACTAAGAACTCAGACTAGGTTCACCAACACTTAATCAAGCCATGTAACGCGCTTCAGTACCTTACGCATGACGAATTAACCATGTACCTCAAATGTTAGTCCACACCTTGTGTTCTTTCTCGACGCTAATATTGGCAGCATGTAATGAGCGTTCTACCGCACCCGAGTTAATGCGGGGTATACATCAATCCTGTTTGCTTAATACTCAACTAAAGGACCAAAGTACTTTTTTGTGATACATCCACAATGTAGTTATGCTTTAAAAAATTACGCCCAATGAGTAATTTGTATTTCATATGGCTACGGTCGCGTAAATTAACATAAATATGATGCAACTTATCCGAAAAACCGACATCGAGCTTCACCATGTAGCGGGTTTCAATGCCTTGTGAATTCTTCACCCTTAACGTACTGACAATTTCGGCTTGAATACGTTTTTTCTCACCACGTTCATTTTCTGTGGTGAATTCAACAATTTTACCGACATTACTTTTCATTTTTTTGAATGCGCCGCCAATGATTGTTAAATCTACCGCATGCAGAGAAGTCTTCCCCGCACCAGTATCAATGCGAGCATGATAGCGTAGTCCAGACTTAGCGACTGTCATGGTTTCAACTTGACTTAAAATGGTTTTATCACTCGCAAACACAGATATAGACAGCAAACACGACACAACAGAAATCACAATTTTTTTAAACATGATCGATCCCAAAAAAAACTAAACCAGTTAAATAACTGCCTGAACTAAGTCACTCAGCTCGGGATAATAAACGGTTATAAAACAGTTTTTTGTCCTGCTAACTGCATTGTATTGACTTGTAATAGGCTAGTTATTGACGCCGTAAGTCACAAGAGCTGCACCTTATTAGCAAATCAAATCACAAGTTCGATATTAAATAGCTCAAATATTCTGATTTTGGCATATTTATTCCATCTGTTAACCCGTGTTGATGTGATGGTCTCCTCCCAATACGGCATCGATGTGCCATGATTGAAGTTGTTACACACAATCAAAATGGGAGGAGACCAAAATGAAGATTACAACAATAGGGCTTGATATTGCAAAAAGATTTTTTCATGTTGTTTGCTGTAATAAGCAGGGTTGGTTAATTAACAAGAAAATGTTAACAAGAGCGCAAGTATTAGCTTTCTTTCAAACACACCCATCCTGTTTAGTTGCT